>CAZLWZ010000202.1:0-4034 GCA_964563275.1 uncultured Flavobacterium sp. | reverse complement strand
GTCAGCGGTGTGAAATCGAAAAGCGAACTTATTCCTACGGCATTTATGTATTTGAATGCACCGTATCTGTGGGGAGGGAAAACGCCATTTGGTATTGATTGTTCGGGATTTACACAAATGGTTTACAAGCTTAACGGCTATAAATTATTGCGTGATGCGTCGCAACAGGCGTCCCAGGGTGAAGCGCTAAGTTTTATTGAAGAGAGCGAACCGGGCGATCTTGCATTTTTTGATAATGAGGAAGGCCGCATTATCCATGTAGGGATAATCATGGAGAACAATTACATCATCCATGCGAGTGGCAAAGTGCGGGTCGACAGGCTGGATCATTTGGGCATCTACAACGCCGAAATTAACCGGCACACGCACAAACTTCGTGTAATAAAAAAGTATATATAAAAAAAGGCCGATAATATTACCGGCCTCTTTTATTTATTGTCTCTTCGCTTTCAAAGCTTTATACTTATCAGTATGTTCCAAAACGCCGTAAACGCTCAGAAGATTGTCGATTACGAGTTCATTTGAAGCGTCGAGTGCATGTGCTTTTTCGAGATATGGCAATGCTTTGGTAAACATCTCGACGCGCTGTTTCTTCAATTGGTCGTACCGTTTGTTATCGGCGGCGGTGGTACCAAGATTATTCATTTCGTCAACAAGCTTTTGGTCGCCACGCAAAATCAGACCAGCTAAGTTGATGTATGCGTTGAGATAAGTGGGGTCTATTTCAATAGCCTTCTTAAAATAAGCTTCTGCTTCCTTATTTTGTTCAGCCTGCATTGATATTACGCCAAGGTTAAAAGTAAGGTCGGCGTCGTTAGGGTTCTGCTGAAGTACCTCACCCACGATCTTTTTATACGAATCGTAGTCTTCTAGCTGAAGGTATAAATCGGCTTCAGTCATCATAAGCGATGTATCGTCAGGATTTTCTTTTCTTGCGGCAGCGATGGCCGCTTTAGCCTCATCTATTTTATTTTGTTGCACGAGAATCAACGCAGTGTTCTTGTAAATTTCACCTCGCTTCGACGGCTGTTTCTCATCACGAGCGTTCTTGTGCGTTTTTAGTCTGATCATTTGATCGCGTTCAGCCTTGGTAGCAAACGGTTCCTCCTTATCTGACGCAAGACTTGTTGCATAATAGATCATACCGTCGCCTGAATAATTTAAAGCTTTCAGTTGGTCGTAGTACCCCAAGGCGTTGTCGTAATCTTTGGCATTGGTAGCGTAACTTGCTGCGTAGTAAAGATTATCGACATCAGTCGGTTCTAATTGATAGATTGCATAAAGTAAATCCGCAGCCTCTTTATTTTTAGATTGGTTGCCAAGGAAAACCGCGTAGTTTAAAAGCATCGGTTTAAACGAACTGATGGTTTCCAATATGTCATCAGTGTATACTTTTTTCCCGGTTTGCTTTTCATATTCGAGCACGTTGTTCAGCGCCACAGCCAAATTATTGATATTTGGGGAATTGATGTGCTGCATTGCCGCCTGTGGATTGTTCTGGTTTTCGGCTGTATTTAATTCCAAAAGAGGCACCATCGATTTATAAAAGGACAGATATATCTTATCTGCTTCGGTCGAATTTACCACTAAAGGCTCAGCCTCAGCAATGGTAGTTTTATATTCACTTAAATCTTTTGCTGAAATTTCTTCCATCGCATAGAGCCTCTTTAACGTTCTTAGTTCTTTTTTTTGCGCAAAAGAACTAAAGGAGGCCAACATTACTGATGCAAGTATTGCATATTTTACTTTCATTTTTCTTGGTTTATGATTTATTATTCCTGCGTATCTGATTCGGATATTTCACCGGCTGATTCGGTTCCTTCGATTTCCTCGACTGCTGCCTCGACTACTTCCTCTTCTTTCATCACTTTGGTCACAGCAGCGATCGAGTCGTTACCTTTAATATTAATTAGCTTAACACCTTGTGTAGCGCGACCCATGACACGAAGATCCTCTACCGCCATTCTGATCGTAAGGCCTGATTTGTTAATGATCATCAGGTCGTCGGCATCTGTAACATTGTTAATGGAGACTAATTTACCGGTTTTTTCGGTGATGTTCAGGGTTTTGACACCTTTTCCACCCCGATTCGTGACGCGGTATTCTTCAAGGCTGGAACGTTTTCCGTAACCATTTTCGGCAACCACGAGGATTTCGCTTGCCATGTCGTTTACAGAAACCATGCCGATCACCTCGTCGTCATCGGAAGCAAGCGTTATTCCACGTACACCTGAGGCAGTACGGCCCATAGGTCGGGTTTTGCTCTCTTCGAAACGGACGAGTTTACCTGATTTAACCGCAATCAATATCTGGCTCGAACCGTTGGTCAGTTTCGCTTCCAGCAGCTCATCGTCTTCTCGGATCGTAATAGCGGCCACTCCGTTCACACGTGGGCGCGAATATTGCTCCAACGGCGTTTTCTTGACCTGTCCTTTTTTGGTCACCATAATTACGTTATGCGAATTGATATAATCGGTATCCTTTAGATCCTGGGTGCAGATAAAGGCTTTTACTTTATCATCGCTGGCTATATTTATGAGGTTTTGAATTGCCCTTCCTTTGCTTGTCTTGGTACCTTCCGGAATTTCATAAACGCGCATCCAGAAACACTTACCCTTTTGAGTAAAGAACATCATATATTGATGATTCGTCGCCACATACATATGCTCGAGGAAATCCTGATCCCGCGTACCGGCACTTTTTTGTCCGACGCCGCCACGGTTTTGAGTTTTATATTCGGATAAAGGCGTTCGCTTAATATAACCGGCATGTGAAATGGTTATGACGACATTCTCATCGGCAATAAGATCTTCAATACTTACATCGCCACCCGAGTACTCGATTAGGGATCGACGCTCGTCTCCATACTTGTCGCCGATTTCGCGCAACTCGTCTTTTATAAGTTCCATCCGCAGTTCTTTGCTTGCGAGTAAGTCTTTCAATCTCTGGATGAGTTTCATGATCTCCTCGTACTCGCCGCGCAGTTTATCCTGCTCCAGCCCTGTTAGCTGACGCAGACGCATTTCAACAATGGCGCGGGCTTGTATTTCAGAAAGTGAGAATCTTTCAATCAATTTAGATCTCGCTTCGTCGCCATCTTTTGAGGCACGGATCAGCGCAATTACTTCATCAATGTTATCTGAGGCGATAATTAGCCCCTCAAGAATGTGTGCTCTTTCCTCTGCTTTTCGCAGGTCGAACTGCGTGCGGCGTACCACCACGTCGTGACGGTGCTCTACAAAATAATGAATCAGGTCTTTAAGATTCAGCATCTGCGGGCGACCGTTTACCAATGCGATGTTATTGACGCTGAATGAGGATTGCAGCTGCGTAAACTTATACAAAGTATTCAACACCACATTCGGAACCGCGTCGCGCTTTAAAATATATACGATGCGCATTCCGTTCCTGTCTGACTCGTCACGGATATTAGCGATGCCATCTATTTTTTTCTCGTTTACGAGGTCGGCCGTTTTTTTAATCATATCGGCCTTGTTCACCTGATATGGTATTTCGGTTACTACAATCGACTCGCGTCCGTCCACTTCTTCGAAGGTCACCTTGGCACGCATAACGATACGGCCACGACCTGTTTTAAAGGCTTCACGAACTCCTTCATAACCATAGATAACACCTCCGGTCGGGAAATCCGGTGCTTTTATATGGTTCATTAATTCATCAACTTCTATATCTTCATTGTCTATATAAGCCAATGTACCCTGAATCACTTCGGTAAGATTGTGCGGAGGCATGTTTGTGGCCATCCCGACAGCAATTCCCGACGCGCCGTTGATAAGAAGGTTCGGCACTTTGGTAGGCATGACCATTGGCTCGTATAACGTATCGTCAAAATTCAATTGAAAATCCACAGTCTCTTTGTCAATATCGGCCATTATTTCTTCCGATATCTTCCTCATGCGGGCTTCAGTATAACGCATGGCCGCCGGGCTGTCACCATCGACCGACCCGAAGTTCCCCTGGCCGTCGACCAGAAGATACCGCAAACTCCACTCCTGCGCCATTCGAACCATCGC
>CAZLWZ010000201.1:0-4036 GCA_964563275.1 uncultured Flavobacterium sp. | reverse complement strand
TGAAAGTCGATCATGCGTTGCGGAGTCACTTCGGGGTTGGCAATCATAAATTCCGAAAACAGCTTCTCCCTTTTTGCTCGCACCGTCTCGGTATAAAGCGGTGATGATGACCATATATAATTTTGATCGGGCTGCAGTGGCGTATGATGCTTTACAGTTCCGTCCCATTGGAGTTGATGTAGAAGTGATTCCTCAAATAATACTATTGTGAATGGTTCGATGTCGTTTAAATCGATCTGATGCCATTCGGCCAGTGAAGAGGCAGCACCAATTAAATCGAGAACGATCAGACCGCGGCTTCTTCTTTATCGGGCTTTGCGCTGATGCTTTTGCGCCGCACCGTTCAGCAGGACAAGTACGCATCCGTCGTTGCGCGTAACAAACCACGTCCCTCCCGATTTTGGGTCATCGGGAAAAATTACACGCCTGCCGTTCAACATCCTATTCTTTGGCGGAAGCGCCCTCCTAACGACATGCTCTTCACGGTTTGACGTAATTACAAACTGATTCTGCACTGATACAAAACTTACTGTGCACATTGGTTCCGGTATTGGATTGTTGATCGGGCGACGCCAAAATCCGGCGACACCCTAATATGTTCCAGCTGCAACACCGCCACTTTTATCAGTGCCTGATGATGAATGCAGTGTTCATGGTTATATAACAACTCGCGGTAGTAATTGCTCGGGATCTCAATATTAAGGTCATCAACCAGCTGCTCGATCAGCACGCTGCGGTTTTGCTGTTCCAGTTTTTGGACAATATCGGCAATCGCGACTATCGCCGCATTTGGATCGGATTCGAGTAGTGTATCGCGGCGTCGATTGTCATAGTTGATGCTTCCGCTATTTCGTGATTCCTGCAGACACTGAAACATTTCGATGATATGGCGGGTGTGCTCGCCAATGGTTGCATGACTAAGGATCGCGAAAGGTTGCGAATAGTGCTCGTTAGAAAGCTGCCGGAGCAACGCTGCGAGTTCGTTCAGATTGTGGTGGATGGCTTTTATTAGCATACGGCGTGATTTCGGGTTTGGCTATTTATAAATATAGTAATTAAATAGGCGTCAGGATAATCATTTGTATTCGATAAAAGGAGTTGGCCACGCGTTAGCGATTGAGGCGACATCCTTTTTTAATTTCGTAATTAAAAAAGATACAGCCGAAAGCGCGACCCGGCGCCGGCACATCAAATTGACCCTGTTGGACGATTGCCGGGTAACGCCATAACCGTAATAAATATCTTACTATTATGATAAGATAAACTTAAAGCGTTTCCGACGGACCGCTGATTTAGGTACCTTTAGGATGCTTAACCAAATAGAAGCGATTATGAAAAAGATAATGATTATAGCAGCGCTGGCTCTTGGTTTCGGGTATGCCGCGCACGCACAGACTACCAGGACAACCGAAACCACGACAAAGACTGTCGTCAAAAAAGAGTACACTACAATTGACAAGAATTCGCTACCGGTGCGTACAATCGAGAAGATTGGCGCCAAATATGGCGGTTATACCATTGTTGAAGCGCACAAAGCCGCCGACGGTGAATATAAATTGGTGCTTCGCCGCGATGGCAACGACAAGGTGACTTACTTCACTAAAAAAGGTGAATTTCTTCGCGAAGACTAGCAGCATTAATAATAAAGCCCGATTTTCGTCGGGCTTTTGCTTTGTAGCTTATGATAAAATGCTTCGGGATATTACGATTTTTTGAATCTCTGAAGTTCCTTCGTAAATCTGCGTAATCTTAGCGTCGCGCATGAGTCTTTCGACGTGGTATTCTTTTACATAACCATTACCGCCGTGAATCTGGACGGCTTCAACCGCCGTGTCCATGGCAACCTGAGAGGCAAAAAGCTTGGCCATTGCTCCACTTAAATCATAATTATTGCCCTGATCTTTATCCCATGCAGCCTTCATGCACAGATGACGTGCTGCTTCGATATTAACTGCCATATCGGCTAATTTGAATGCGATAGCCTGATGTTGTGATATTTCCTTTCCGAATGCTTTGCGTTCTTTTGAATATTTCAGCGCCAGCTCGTAAGCGCCCGATGCGATGCCGAGTGCCTGTGACGCGATACCAATTCGGCCTCCTGCGAGAGTCTTCATCGCGAATTTGAATCCGAAGCCATCTTCGCCGATCCGGTTTTCTTTGGGAACCTTTACATCTGAGAACATTAAAGAATGCGTATCAGATCCACGAATTCCTAATTTTTGCTCTTTAGGGCCGACTTCAAAGCCGGGCATATCGCGCTCAACGATCAACGCGTTGATACCTTTGTGTTTTTTATCGACATCGGTTTGCGCTATAACGAGATAAACCGATGCTGTGTTTCCGTTGGTGATCCAGTTTTTAGTACCGTTTAAAAGATAATGGTCACCCATATCAATAGCGGTCGTTTTTTGAGAAGTGGCATCACTTCCTGCTTCAGGTTCTGATAAGCAAAATGCGCCAATGATTTCTCCCGAGGCCAGCCTTGGCAGATATTTCTGCTTCTGCTCTTCGGTTCCAAAGGCCTGAATACCCCAGCAAACGAGCGAATTATTGACCGACATCACAACCGAAGCCGATGCATCGACTTTTGAGATTTCCTCCATCGCAAGAACATAAGAAATCGTGTCAAGGCCACTGCCACCGTATTTCGGGTCAACCATCATACCCATGAAACCAAGTTCACCCATCTTTTTTATGTGTTCTGCGGGGAAAATCTGTTTTTCGTCCCTTTCTATCACGCCCGGAAAAAGTTCGTTTTGAGCGAAATCCCTTGCGGCCTGCTGAACCATTAAGTGTTCTTCGGTCAGATTAAAGTCCATATTTAAATATAAGTGAGATTATTATATGTATCGTAAAATCGGCTCAAAGATACTTTTTATATATCAAATTTTCAATTTTGATTTGTAATTTTGAATGATGCGCAAACAAAGCTACAATGTTATCGGAGTCATGTCGGGTACCTCGCTTGACGGCATTGATCTGGCATATATCGAACTTCGGGTGACAGACGACAAATGGTTTTTTGAAATTTTTGATGCGCAGACATATCCTTATGACAAAGACTGGCAACGGATTTTATCAACCGCCTCCACGTTGACCTCACAACAACTGTCTGAACTTGACACCGAATATACCACGCTGCTTGCATCGGTCATCAAGTCATTTATTACCAAACAACGCCTCGAAAATATCGATGCCATTTGCTCGCATGGCCATACAGTGCTGCACCAGCCGCAAAACGGTGTGACGCTACAGATTGGAAACTTACCCGGAATTTCGGCGCTTACAAAGCAGACTGTAGTCTGTGATTTCCGCGCTTCCGATGTTGCTTTAGGCGGGCAGGGCGCACCACTGGTGCCAATTGGCGACCGGCTGTTGTTCAGCGAATATGATTATTGTATGAATCTTGGCGGATTTTCAAATGTTTCGTTCGAACATAACAATGACAGGATCGCATTTGACATTTGTCCTGTTAATACAGTATTGAATTATTACGCCAACAAACTGGGGTTTCCATTTGACGATGGCGGCCGATTGGCTTCAGCAGGTGAGCTCAACGAAGAACTTTTGCATCAGTTGAACACGCTTGAATATTATAAATCAGCTTACCCGAAATCACTCGGGATAGAATATGTGAATAAAAATGTGCTTCCGCTTCTCGAAAATTCACAAATAAATGACGCCGATAAACTGCGCACTTTTACCGAACATATTGCCTTACAGATTTCGCTGGCCTTACCTGACAAATCGGGAATAATGATGATTTCCGGTGGCGGCGCGTATAACACTTTTCTTATCGACAAAATCCGTCATTATCTTCCTGAGATGGAGCTTAAAATACCGGACGCAAAGATTCTCGAATTTAAAGAGGCGCTTATTTTCGGGCTTCTGGGCGTACTCCGGCTTCGGAATGAAATAAACGTGCTATCGAGCGTCACCGGCGCAAGGCATGACCATAGCTCCGGCAAGATTTACTATCCGTGAGAAACCGAATTGTCTATTTCATCAGCATAGTCGTGATCATCCTGTTGGGTTT
>CAZLWZ010000200.1:0-4088 GCA_964563275.1 uncultured Flavobacterium sp. | reverse complement strand
TGGAACTATAATTATAAACAGCGCCGTAACTATTGGAGAAAACTGTAATCTCGGACCCATGATTGTTATAGGCTGGGGTAAAAGCAGCGGGCTTTTTGGATCTCCCGAAATTGGTGACAGAGTTTGGATCGGACCAGGAGCGAAAATATTCGGACCCATTAAAATTGGGAATGATGTTGCTATCGGAGCGAATTCGGTTGTTAACTTTGATGTGCCCGACAGTTGTACTGTGGTTGGAAATCCGGGAAGGATAATCCCGAATAAGGGTAGTTTTGAATACATTAAATATTAAAACTCGCCAATTTATTAATATTAAAAATCGCCGTTTGCATATCTGTTTTTTAACAAGCGAGTATCCTAAATCGGGATATCCTCACGGAGGAATCGGTACTTTTGTCAAGACAATAGCAACACAGTTCGCAGCAACAGGTATGCAGGTTTCTGTTGTAGGAGTTAATAATGATGGCACTTTCGAACATACTGTTGAAAATGGAATTTCCATCTATAGAGTAAAGAAGCACCGCATCCGTGGTTTGACCTGGTTTCTTAACTCACGAAGTATAAACAAATGTTTAAAAGATATTAATCAAAAATCACCAATAGATATTATTGAAGCCAGCGAATTAGGATTCGCATTTCTAAATAAAGTATCATCCGCAAAACTGGTGATCCGTTTACACGGCGGTCACCATTTCTTTGCCGAAGCTGAAGATAGGTCTGTCAACTGGTGGAAGGGTTTTCAGGAAAAACGATCCTTTAAGAAAGCCGATGCTTTTATAGCAGTTTCTAATTTTGTAAAATCACACACCGGCAAATATTTAAGTTTTCACAAAAAACCTGTCGATTTAATTAGTAATGCTATCGACACGCAATTTTTTGCGCCGCAACCTGTGCAGGTTGTACCTTTTCGGATTGTTTTTGCCGGTACCGTGTGCGAAAAAAAGGGCATCAGGCAGCTTATCCAGGCATTTCCAGTCATTCGAGCGCGTTTTAAGGATGCCACATTGGAAATATATGGCCGTGACTGGTTGCTTTCAGACGGAACTTCATACATTGCGTTCCTGAAGCAAACAGAACTAATCAATATAGGTGGTCACGCCAGGTATATATCCTTTCATGGTGCTGTGGGCAGGAACGATCTTCGAACTGCTTTTGCCTCAGCGTCAGTATGTGCATTTCCGTCACATATGGAAACTCAGGGACTGGTTGCGCCCGAAGCGATGGCGATGGAGAAAGCGGTAGTATTTACCAATCGTGGCCCCGGGCCCGAAACCATAGTTCCGTATAAAACAGGTTTGTTGTGCGACCCGCTCGATCCGGTTGATATAGCTGATAAAATTTGCTGGGTATTTGAGAATCCTGAAGCCGCTGCTGAAGTGGGTGCCAATGCGCGCCGTGCTGTAATTGATAAATTTGATTTACAAAAAACGACGGCCGCGAATATTCAATTTTATAGACGACTTTTGCAATGACCACTTTTCAACTGATAAGGTCCGACTACCAAAAGCACAAAAAATATGGAGCCGGTTTTTTGGTTATTGTGTTTTTCACACAGGGTTTCTGGGCCAGCTTTCAGTACCGGTGTGCTCATTTTGTGTACAATATGCGAATTCCAATTGTAAAGCAAGTCTTGCTGGCGATTTGTCTGCTTTGGCAGAAGGCAATTGAGATAACAACCGGTATTTCGATTCCGGCATCGGCACGAATAGGACATTCGTTTTATATTGGGCATTTCGGTGGTATTATTTTGAATGCGAATACGGTTATTGGAAATAACTGCAATATTTCACAGGGTGTCACTATCGGCGTTTCGGGAATTGATGATAAGCGGGGAGTGCCGGTACTTGGCAATAATGTTTACATTGGTGCCAATAGTGTATTGGCCGGAAAAGTTGACATTGCCGACAATGTGTTGGTTGGTGCCTGTTCTCTCGTGACCGTATCTGTTAAAGCGGCTAGCACCGTAGTGGGTGTACCGGCCAAAATTATTTCCAATAAAGGTTCTGAAGGATATATTTGATGAAAGTAGTGGTAATTTCTTCGTCGCCTGTAATCGACATTGATAATATCTATCATGCGTATGCTCCGTATGCAAAGGAGTTGGATATCTGGGCAAAGTACGCGGGTTCGCTGTCATTGATGTGTCCCGTTCGATCCGATGCCGGGCAACTGCTTGTTGCACCACTTCCGACTACAATTGAAAAAGTATTTCCGGCAAAAGAATTTAATGTAAAATCGTTTGCAGGCCTGGTTACAGCACTGCGTTTCTCACTCTATAACTTCTGGCAAATATTTCGTTCGATGCAATATGCCGATCATATCCACTTACGTTGTCCCGGTAACATCGGGTTAATGGGGTGCATCGTCCAGATTTGGTTTCGCAGCAAACCTAAGACGGCCAAGTACGCGGGGAACTGGGACCCGAAGTCGAAGCAGCCGTGGAGTTACAGGTTGCAAAAATGGATATTGAATAACCGGATTCTAACCCGTAATATGACTGTGTTAGTGTATGGAAACTGGCCACGGACTTCGCTTAATATTAAACCATTTTTCACGGCAACATATTCGGAGGCACAAAAGACACATTTGCCGCCACGAACCGATTTGCGGCAGCCGCGATTTATGTTTGCAGGTACTCTCAGCCCTGGAAAGCGGCCGTTATATGCCATAAAACTAGTACATCAGTTAATACAAAATGGAATAGAAGCTTCGCTTGATATTTATGGTGAAGGTTCTGAAAAGGAGACGCTGAAGCACTATATAATGAAGCATCAACTTGAACAGCAAGTGCGGCTTCAGGGCAACCATCCCGCCGATATCATCATGGAAGCTTATCAGAGAAGTCATTTTTTAATTTTGCCTTCGATCAGCGAGGGCTGGCCCAAAGTTGTTGCCGAAGCAATGTTTTGGGGGTGCGTTCCTATGTCGACTGCTATTTCATGTGTTCCTGATATGGTTGGGTATGGCTCCCGCGGACTGATTATAATTGTCGAAACAGAACATGACTTACAGTTGGTGACCGATTTGTTGAAAGATCAGATAATGTACGACCACATGTCGTTGCAGGCTTCAAATTGGTCACGCCAATTCACAACTGACGTGTTTGAGCGTGAAGTAGCAAAATTATTATTACTAACACAAAGTCATGCGCATACTACAGTTAATAGATAGCCTTGAGGCAGGTGGTGGCGAGCGGATGGCAGTTAATTATGCCAACGAACTGGTTGCGTATGCTGAGTTTTCAGCTTTGGTTGCAACGCGCTCAGAAGGTTCGCTTTCCGGCCAGCTAGATCCGCGCGTCGCCTATATGTTTTTGAATCGAACTTCCACTTTTGATATCCCGGCCCTGTTTCGACTTCGCAAATTCGTGATACTGCATAAAATAGGATTTGTACACGCCCATAGTACTTCGTTTTTTATAGCGACGTTGCTAAAAATTATTCATCCGAAAGTAAAAGTTGTGTGGCATGATCATTACGGAAACAGTGAATTTCTGAAAAACCGGACTTTTCATCCGTTAAAATATGCATCAAAATTCTTTAGCGGAATTATTTCGGTAAATGCGTTGCTGGCCGAATGGGCAACGAGGAATCTCAGATGTAGGCACGTCACCTATCTGCCAAACTTTGTATCGGTTGATTTCCAAAAGTGCACCGACAAGACCATTTTGCAAGGAAAGGAAGGCAAACGTATTATTTGCCTGGCGAATCTGCGTCCGCAAAAAAATCATTTTCTTTTGTTAGATATTGCTCAAGCCTTGATGACGAGCCATCCGGAGTGGAGTTTCCATCTTGTCGGAAAGGATTTTAACGATTCTTATTCTGCCGAAATTAAAAGACGCATCGCTGTGGGAAAAATTTCGAACGTATTTTTATACGGTTCGCGGTGCGATATCGGATCGGTTCTGCAGCAGAGCGAGATCGCGATTCTGACTTCAAAATCGGAAGGTTTGCCGGTGGCACTTTTGGAATACGGTCTTTTTGCCAAACCTGTTCTAGCAACGTCAGTTGGGGAGATTCCTTCATTAATACAAGACGGTAAAAATGGTTACCTTGCAGCCTCTGAAAATGAAGTGGAGTTCTGCAGTA
>CAZLWZ010000199.1:0-4090 GCA_964563275.1 uncultured Flavobacterium sp. | reverse complement strand
GAAATTGGTGATCATACAATCTGCTATACTGAATTCATGCGGCGGAAAAATAAATTTGTTGGTCCACCCGTCGAACGGATTTAATGTTCTTCCCGATGAAACCGAACTCTCAATTGCTCGCATTGACGTCGTTCCAACAGCACAAACTCTCTTTTTCTTAGCTTTTGCAGCGTTTACGATATCACATGCCTCCTGAGTTATCCGAAGTTCTTCCGAATCCATTTTGTGCTTCGACAGATCCTCAACCTCAACGGGATTGAATGTTCCAAGACCGACATGCAGAGTGACTTCGGCAAATTGCACGCCTTTTATCTCCAGCCTTTTCAACAAGTGCTTTGAGAAGTGCAAACCTGCAGTTGGCGCTGCAACGGCACCTTCCTCTTTAGCGTATATCGTCTGGTACCGCTCCGCATCGTCTTCATTGACCTCGCGATTAATATATTTAGGAATCGGAGTTTCTCCAAGTTCTGTAAGCTTGTTTCGGAATTCGTCATAAGAACCATCATATAAAAAACGCAACGTCCTTCCGCGGGAAGTGGTATTATCGATTACTTCAGCCACAAGCGAATCATCATCGCCAAAATACAATTTGTTTCCAATTCTTATTTTTCGCGCAGGATCGACCAATACGTCCCATAACCGCTGCTCCGCGTTTAGCTCACGCAGCAAAAACACTTCAATACGGGCGCCGGTTTTCTCCTTGTTGCCATACAGGCGTGCAGGAAAAACTTTTGTGTTGTTCAATATCATCACGTCGCCATCGTCGAAATATTCAATAACATCCTTAAACATGCGATGCTCAATTGTTTTTTTCTTCCGGTCGACGACCATTAGACGCGATTCATCCCTGTTGTCTGCCGGATATTCCGCTAAAAGTTCTTTTGGTAAATTAAAATGGAAATGTGATAATTTCATACTTGATTTTTGAAGTTAGGCCGAAGGCATGGCGCCTTTTCTGGCCGCGGCTGCAAATATACTATCGTAAGGCAGGCAATGTCAAGCGTTTTGACGTTTATTTTGGTAACGTGCGTTTTGTACCTGTTAATGTCACTCCTCGTAACGAAAGTTGACATCCGCAAGATGTTTCCAAAATTGTGGATATGACTTTGTGACAACACCGCCATCGCATATATAAATCGGAACTTTTAAAGCCAATGGTGCAAAGGCCATCGCCATCCGGTGATCGCCATACGTACTTATATGCACATCTTCGCGCAGAACAGCACCTGTCATCAATTCAAGAGCATCGTTGGTAACCGAAACAGCACCACCTAATTTCTGCATTTCAACATTCAGTGCATGCAGCCGATCGGTTTCCTTTACTTTTAGTGTATGAAGTCCCGACAACCTGCAGCCGCATCCAAGTCCGAGGCAGGTAGCGGCGATCGTTTGTGCAAGATCGGGCGAAGCGTTTAAATCCAGATCGATATTGTGAAGGTGCGGACGTTCTTTGGTCAGTACTATGCTTCGGGAATCATACCTCGTGCTCACGCCAAAAAGTTGGTAAATAGACGAAAGCACACTGTCTCCCTGCAGACTTCCTCTCGCAAAACTTTGCAGTTTGAGCGATGTACCGATGGGCGATAGCGCAATCATCGAGTAATAATACGACGCCGCCGACCAGTCGGATTCAATAATAAATGATCTGAGAGAGCGCTGTTCCGGTGAACGTGGTTCGACAATAATCTGTTGCTCTTTAAACGATGTCGCCACTCCGAGTTTATTCAACAACCTCAATGTCATTTCGATGTAAGGCCTGGATGTGATTGAACCTTGCAGCGTAAGTCGAAGGCCGTTTTTAAGCGATGGCGCGATCAGCAGCAGTGCCGAAATATACTGGCTGCTTACGTTCGCATTCAGCGTAACAGATTTGTTACTAATGGCAGATCCCGAAATTCTTAGTGGTGGAAACCCTTCCTGATCTACATACTCGATTTCGGCACCAAGTTGCCGCAATGCATTGACAAGGACAGCAATTGGCCGCTGTCGCATTCGCTGCGAACCATCTAAAACGACAACACGGTTTTGTTGAATAGCAAACCACGCGGTCAGAAAACGCATGGCTGTGCCTGCATGGCCGATGTTAATTGTTGAGGCTGTTGATCGAAGGCCTTCGGCCATTGCCTCACTGTCATCAGAACCTGAAATATTCTTAAGAATCAAGTTTGGAAATTGCGCCTGTAAAAGCAGCAGCCTGTTCGTCTCCGATTTTGATCCCGGAATCTGAACCGGCTCAATGGCTTTTAGAACGCTTTTATGTAATTTAATATCCATTGGCGAACCAGCTGTTACTTCAGCTTCTCGTTGTTATGATGCCGGTCGTGGTCGCGTTTGGTTTTGATGTCCATTTTTTTGTCGAATGCTTCCTGAAGATCGACTCCTGTCTGATTTGCCAGGCACAGAACTACAAAAACAACATCAGCCAGTTCTTCGCCAAGATCTTTGGCCTTGTCGCTTTCTTTCTCGGACTGCTCGCCATACCGCCTGGCGATGATTCGAGCAACTTCGCCCACCTCTTCGGTCAGCTGCGCCATGTTTGTCAGTTCGTTAAAATACCGGACGCCGTGGTTTTTTATCCATGCGTCGACTTCGGATTGGGCGTTTCGTATATCCATAAAATGTTAATTTCAATCGGTGCTACATGCACATTACTCACGATTTTTAGTATCTACCATAATTGTTACAGGTCCGTCGTTTATTAATGCCACTTTCATATCAGCACCAAATTTACCAGTCTGAATTGCTTTTCCTAAACCGTTTGACAACTCCTGTACAAACTTCTCATAAAGAGGAATTGCAGTGTCAGGTTTAGCGGCCCTGATATATGATGGTCGATTGCCATTTTTTGTGGCGGCATGCAGTGTAAACTGGCTTACAACTATTATATCGCCGGCAATATCTTGTACCGACAGATTCATTATGCCGAGGTTATCATTAAAAATACGCAAGTTCAATATTTTCGGAACGAGCCATAATAGATCTTCTTCGTTGTCACCATGTTCGATCCCAATTAAAATCAGCAAACCAACGCCGATTTCCGCTGTTTTTACGCCGTCGGCAGTTACCGATGCCTGCGATACCCGTTGAAGAACTGCGCGCATTACTTTTGGTTTCGGTTTTGATCACTTTCTATTCGGTCATCATTATAGATATCTGTTCTGTAATGGTCTTCGTCGCCTTCAAGAATCTGCAGATAACTTCGGTAGCGGGACCAGGCTATTTCATCGTTTTCCAATGCTTCCTTAATCGCGCAGTTCGGTTCTTCTTTATGCAGGCAATTGTTGAATTTGCATTGGTCCTGACGCTTGAAAAATTCAGGAAAGTAGCCGCTGATTTCTTCCTTCTCCATATCAACAATACCAAAGCCTTTGATTCCCGGGGTGTCGATTATTTTGGCGCCGAACGACAAATCGTACATCTCGGCAAAAGTGGTCGTGTGCTGACCTTGTTTACTTTGTTCCGATATCACACTCGTTTTTAAGTGCAGTGACGGTTCCATTGCATTGACCAAAGTCGATTTGCCGACGCCGGAATGTCCTGAAAACATGCTGACCTTATCGCGCATCAACTCCTTTAGTGTGTCAATGCCTTTACCTTCAGTTGATGATACGCGCAGGCACTTGTACCCTACCTCCTGATAAATATGCTGCAGATATAATTGTTCATCCAGCGTCGCATCGGTCAGTGTATCGATTTTATTAAAGACGATAATTGCCTCTATACCGTAAGCCTCGGCCGTTACCAGAAAGCGGTCGATAAAACTTGTAGTAGTAGGTGGATTATTGATTGTGACAAGAAGAAAAACCCGATCAATATTGGATGCGATGATGTGCATTTGCTTGGACAAATTAACCGATTTACGGACTATGTAATTCTTCCGCTCATGAATTTTATAAATTGTCCCGGTAGTTTTATCGGAGGTTTCTTCTAATTCAAAATCAACCATGTCACCCACCGCAATTGGGTTGGTGCTCTTGATCCCTTTGAGCCTGAATTTACCTTTCATACGGCATTCGATGAAGCTTCCATCATCTGATCTTACCGTATACCAGCTTCCGGTCGATTTATAAACCTGTCCCGTCATCCTTAA
>CAZLWZ010000198.1:0-4104 GCA_964563275.1 uncultured Flavobacterium sp. | reverse complement strand
ATTAAACAATATCTTTGTACGCTTTCCCTCTGACAATGAATCATCCGATGTCATATCCCGCGCGACTCGATCGCTTGAAGTGCTGTGTTATTATACCGACTTATAATAATAGCATTACTTTAAAACGCGTCATTGATGGGGTGCTGACATACACGACCGACGTTATTGTTGTCAATGACGGCTCGACCGACACTACACCGCAAATCCTTGCCGATTATCCTGAACTGAAACAAATTCATCTTTCACAGAACACCGGCAAAGGCTATTCACTGCGCACCGGTTTTGCACATGCAAGGGCACTCGGATTTGAATACGCGATCACTATTGATTCAGACGGACAACATTTTCCCGATGATATACCTGCATTTATTCAGCAGCTAGAGAATAATCCCGAGCCACAATTGTTGATAGGAAGCCGCAACATGAATCAGGAAGGTGTTCCGGCTAAAAGCAGCTTCGGGAATAAATTTTCGAATTTCTGGTTCTGGTTCGAAACGGGCCACCGGCTATCCGATACACAATCGGGTTTTCGGCTGTACCCGCTTCTTCACATCCCTGCAAAACTTTTCACGAATAAATTTGAACTCGAAATCGAAGTCATCGTCCGGGCGGCCTGGACAGGCGTTTCGGTTAAAAATGTGCCAGTAAAAGTCCTTTACGATCCCGACGAACGGGTTTCTCATTTCCGACCATTTACCGATTTTGCCAGGATAAGCATCCTGAATACGGTGTTGGTGCTGATTGCCATTTTGTACATACATCCGAGGAATTTTATTCGACGGCTAAAAAAAAAGGGCATTAAAAAATTCCTGCTTGAAAACATACTGCACAGCGACGACAGTAGCCTTAAAAAATCATTGTCTGTTGCACTCGGTGTCTTTATTGGTATCGCACCTTTTTGGGGATTTCAGACGGTGCTTGTGCTTTTTCTGGCGTTTGTTTTTCGACTTAACAAAGTCATTTCCTTTGCATTTTCAAATATCAGCTTCCCGCCGTTCATCCCCGTAATTATTTACGCGTCGCTTATAACCGGTTCATTGTTTGTCGATAGCGAAAGTATGCTGCCTAAAAGTATTGAAAGCTTTGAGGACGTGCGCCAGAACCTGATTCAGTACCTGGTCGGCAGTTTTGTGTTTGCGGCGGCGATGGCGGCATTATTCGGGGTTGTAACATTCCTGCTGCTAGAATATGTAGTCGCGCAAAAGAAACAAACCAGTAATGCATAAGTTTCTTTTCGACATATATAATAAAGCGCAGCAACACAAATTTTTGTCGGCAATTGCGGCTGTTTTTTTGTTGGCGATCTTCGGTTTTTTCGCCTCGCGATTGTCGTTCGAAGAAGATGTGACCAAACTTTTACCTAAAAGCGATGAAGCGGGCACAACAGCCAAAGTGTTGAGCCAGTTAAATTTCAGCGATAAGATTACGGTTATTTTTAATGTCGCCGATGGCGGCACCGCTGACGACCTGGCGCAAATGGCAGAGGTTTTTCTCGATAGTTTGCAGGGGTCCAGCCGCTACATTGCAGATATTCAGGGAAAGATCGACGAGCAGAACATCGACCAGACGTTCCACTTCGTGTACGACAACCTGCCGTTGTTCCTCGACGATAGTGACTATCAAAGGCTGGAACAAAAGCTGGAACCCGACAGCATCAGCGCGACTGCAGCTGCCAATTACCGAAGCATCATTTCCCCGGCCGGACTCATATCGCGTGATTTTATACTTAAAGATCCGCTTGGAATCACATTTATTGCTCTGCAGAAAATGCAGCAGCAAGGGGTAGGTGACGATTTTACGCTGCATCAGGGTTTCATTACCACAACCGACAAAACAAAACTACTGCTGTTTCTTAGTCCGCGGCTCGCAGCGAACGAAACCAGTGAAAATGCAGTTTTTGTAGATAATTTAAATAAGATAAAAGATAGGTTAAACAGCGAGTATGCTTCAAAAGGACAAATCACCTATTTTGGATCGACATTAATTGCGGTGGCGAATGCAAAGCAGATAAAAAACGATATTATTACTACCACCTCGGTGGCTATTACGATTTTGATGCTGATTCTGTGCTTTTATTACCGGCAAGTACTGGTTCCGCTTATAATATTTGTCCCCACAATTTTCGGCGTACTTGCAGCACTGGCATTACTTTATTTTATTAAAGGGACGATTTCGGCCATTTCGCTCGGCATAGGCGCCGTCCTTCTGGGCGTCACGATCGATTATTCGCTGCACATACTGACGCACTATAAACACAACACCGATATCGGCGCGTTGTATAAAGATGTTTCCCGGCCGCTGATAATGAGCAGCACAACGACCGCGGTCGCGTTCCTGTGTTTGTTGTTCGTGAAGTCGGAAGCACTACAGGATCTCGGAATTTTCGCGGCTTCCAGCGTGGTTATTTCATCGGTTTTTTCACTTCTGCTGATTCCGCACCTGTACAAACCCAAGGTAACTGCCACCCGGCACAAAAAAAACTTTCTCGACCGTGTTGCAGCCGTTTCTTTTGAGAGAAATAAAGTGCTGATTTTTATCAGCATCGGTATTATCGTGATAAGCATGTTTACGTTCGAAAAGGTTGCTTTTACGAGTGATATTTCGCAGCTCAATTACGTTCCGGATGAAATCAAAGCTGCCGAAAAAGATCTGGAATCCTCAACCAACCTTACCTCGAAATCGCTGTATGTCGTTGCACACGGAAACAACGCCGAGGAAGTATTAGCAACCAATACCCGACTGTCGGAAATACTGAGGCAAAAGCAAAATTCCGGGGAGATTTTAAATTTTAATACTGCCGGCCACCTGCTGCAAACCCAGCAGCAGCAACAACAAAAAATCGAACGCTGGAATGCCTTCTGGACTGAGCAAAGAAAGCTCGAACTGGAACAAAGACTCATGGCGGCCAGCACGCAGGTCGGTTTTAAAGCCTCGGCCTACGAACCTTTTTATTCGCTGTTAGACAAGTCGTTTACGCCTGTGCCAACGCACGAATTTCTCGACATCGAAGCGCTTTCTCTGAAAGAATTTTTCACTCAGGAAGACGGTTTCTACACGTTATCCACACTTGTAAAAGTCGCACCGGGTCAACGCGATGCAATTGTGGAAGGCTTGCAGGCCCACAACGTTGTTGTGATCGATCGGCAGCAGGTAAATGAAACTTTCCTTACTCAGTTAAAAACCGATTTCACGACTTTAATCAACTTTTCAATTGTTGCGGTAATGCTGATTCTGTACTTCTTTTTCCGAAGGATAGAACTAGTGCTGATAAGCACCATACCGATTCTGATCACCGGCCTGACCACAGCCGGAATTATGGGCGCTTTCGGGTTGGAGTTGAACATCTTCAGTACGATCGTCTGCACGCTGATCTTCGGGCATGGCGTCGATTTTTCGATCTTCATGACCAGTGCACTGCAAAAAGAATTTACCTATGGAAAAACCGATTTCTCTACCTACAGAACTTCAATTATTCTCGCGGTATTGACCACGGTACTCGCCATTGGGGCATTGATTTTTGCCGGGCATCCGGCGCTTAAATCGATATCGGGAACATCATTAATAGGAGTGTTTTCGGCGTTGGTGATCACATTTGTATTCTACCCGATGCTGTTTCGGTTTTTCTTCTCGAAACGCGTCGCTAAGGGGAATTCGCCGCTTGAAATGCGAACCCTTGTCCATTCCTCAATTTCATTTCTATATTACGGATTAGGCGGATTTGCGCTTTCGGTCGTCAGCGCCTTATTGATGAAAATTTTGCCCTTAAAAAAGGAATTAAAATTCAGGATGTTCCATAATGCGATGTCCAAATTCATGAAATCTGTTTTATATTCGAATTGGAATCTCAAGAAAAAAATTGTCAACGAGCACAATGAAACATTCGATAAGCCGGCGGTCATCATAGCCAACCACTCGTCGTTTCTTGATATCCTTTCGATGGGAATGTTAAATCCGAAAATTGTCTTTCTGGTCAGCGATTGGGTGTACAACTCGCCGATCTTCGGCAAAGGCGTCCGACTTGCCGGTTTCTATCCCGTATCACAGGGCATCGAAGGCAGTATCGAGCATCTTCGCGAGAAAGTAAATCAGGGATACTCGCTGATG
>CAZLWZ010000197.1:0-4106 GCA_964563275.1 uncultured Flavobacterium sp. | reverse complement strand
AAAAGCAGGCTTGGTCAGGTTCTTACTTAACTGTATGCCCGCGTAAACGTTTGTCAAAAAATACTGCTCCAATTTAGCAGGCGTTATGCTTCGTAACGGCAGTGTGGTCGATATGCCCGCGCAATGAACGATCCCGTGTATCTTTCCCATCCGGGTTGCCACTTCGCGCAATGTGTCGTCGGCAACCTCAAAATTGGTCAGATCCGTGGCGCAAATTTCATGTGGCGCCGCCGGGCTCATCATCGCCAGCGTCTCTTCCAGTTTTTCTCGGTTCCTGCCCACAAGCAATACCCGGGCACCCATAGTACTGCACGTAATGGCACATTGCCTGCCGATCCCCGAGGAAGCACCCGTAATTACGATATTCTTTCCCGAGAGATGAAAAGGAGTTTCGTTTATCATTATATTTCTACTAAATTACTGATTTGGCACCCATTCATTGTCAATAATGCCGTAGCCCACGACATCCCCACACCAAATCCTGAAAGGAGTACCTTTCGCGGTTTGTCAAATTGGCCCTGAAGCTGTGTTGCTATGGTCAATGGGATCGAAACCGACGATGTATTTCCGAAATCGGCTATACACGACGGGACCTGGTCAGGCGTCAATTTTAGTTTCTTCGCCAGATAACCGTTCATATAGTCATTCGCCTGATGGAACACCGCAAAATCAATATCGGCTAATGCAATTCCGCCCATCTCGGCCACTTTTTTAACATCTTTTGGAACTTCACGTATCGCAAAATTGAATACATCCGGTCCATTCATATAGCCGTGCTCATCCGAGCGGATGTTTCCAAACTCATCGACCACTTTCTCTTTCAAAGTTTCAGCAGTACTGGGATTGCGGTACCCGCCGGCATCAATTTTTATCAAATCAGCCAACGAACCGTCTGAATTTAATGAGAAATAACTGGGACCATATTTAGGATTATTTTCTATCAGTGCCGCGACACCACCATCACCAAACAGAAAAGCAGTTTTTCTGTCTTTGGGCGAATAAATACGCGAACGGGTTTCGCCATCCAATAGCAAAGCCTTGCGAAAACCACCCGTTTGCATCATCGAATATACAACCGACAAACCATACACGAATGCCGAACATCCAAGGCTGATGTCAAACGCCGCCGTGCTTTTCCCGAGTCCGAGGCGCTCCTGAAGTATGACTGAAGTGGCAGGCATGCGGTAATCAGGCGTTTGTGATATAAAAATAAGCAAGTCAATTTCACTCTTGTCGACATTCATATCTGACAGGAGTTGTTCTGCAGCAGCAAAGCACAGATCGGAAGAGGTCATGCCCTCGGGGGCAAACCTTCTTTTTTTGATACCTACTTTATCGACTACATCCTTAACAGATTCGGCATCAAAGTACTGCGTATATGAATAATTGTCGATCGTATTCTTCGGGACAGCCGCGGCTAATCCTGCGATTCCGACATTTTGAAATGATATTGTGGGCATAGTACTGATTTATTCCGCTTTGCGAAGCTGAACTTCATTATATAAATCCTGCAGTGTTATTAGCTTTTTGAAAACCTCTTCTTCAATCGCTACATTGTATTCGTCGTCGAGCATTGCGATCAGCGACAAGCGGCTAAGTGAATCCCATTCGTCAAAGTCGCGAAAAGACTCTTCCATGGATATTTCACGATCTTCTATTTCCAATGCTTCCCTGATGTGTGCTAAAAATTGCTCTTCCATTATGTTGTTTTTACTGATTAGTTCCTTTAAAAGCCTCCATGGTCACAGCCGTCCCACTTGAAATTCCTTCCCGCACCATTACTTTCTTTATTGTTAGAAAAAGTATTTTAATATCCAAAGTAAATGACATGTTATCGACATACCACACGTCATACTCAAACTTCTGCTCCCAACTGATGGCATTGCGACCGTTCACCTGCGCCCAGCCTGTAATTCCGGGCCTTACTTCGTGCCTTCGCGCCTGCGACGGGCTGTATAATGGCAGATACTTGACCAATAAAGGGCGCGGACCGATTAAGCTCATATCGCCTTTCAGTACATTAATCAGTTGAGGCAACTCATCCATTGAAGTCGACCGAATAAAACGGCCAATCATCGTAATACGTTCACTGTCGGGAAGCAAGTTCCCGTCATTGTCCCGCGTGTCCTTCATCGTCTTAAACTTGATAACCCTGAAGATTCGGCTGCCTTTCCCGGGGCGTTGCTGGGTAAAAAATACCGAGCCGTTCTGGAAAAGGGCAAGCAACAGAATCAATAACACTATCAGCGGGCTAAGTACTAACAAGGCGATGCCCGATACCATAATGTCAAGGACGCGCTTCAAAGTGTTGTAATTCATAGATTTTAAAATAGACCTCGACTTCCGGGATCGCAGATTTAATCGTTTTCCGTTCTGTAAAATTAAACATTAATTTTTAAAAGGAGAGAACCTCTCCATCCTGTTGGATCAGCTAATCACTACCTGGTTGTGGCAGATAAATACTATAAATTTCGGCCATAGCCTTAACTGCCTGTCCTGTCTCATACATATTGGCTATTTCCATACACTTGGCGGAAAACTTGGCTGTAAGATCTTTTTCCTCATATAGTTTCATGAAATTTTGTTTAAATGATGACGTATCATCGATTTCATAAAGATATCCTGTTTCCCCGGGATAAACGTATTCCACATGACCACGGATCCGGCCGGCTAAAACCGGCAGTCCGCACATCATTTCCTCGATTAAGTTGACTGCCAGTCCTTCCTGCCGGCTGGTTGATACGCCAATATCAGACATCTGAAAAATTTCATGTACATCATTTCTGAACCCCATAAAAATAACATTCTGGCAGATTTTTAGCTCATTTACAAGATCCTTCATTCCGTCTTCACGCCTGCCGCGGCCACAAAACACTAATTTGATGTTTGGGTACGCTGCAATAAGCGGAGCCAGCGATTTGAGTAAAAACCTGTGGTTCTTTCTACGGATGAATTCTGCTGCATAAACTACAATAAAGTCCTTAGCTGCAAAACCAAACTTTTCACGTAATATTCGTTTGGTCACTGCATCTGCCGATGAAAACCTCTTTCGGTCCACCCCAACTCCCGGTACGAGGTAATAATCTGTTGTTGAAGAGCCTTTTGTACTGATTAAATTGTAATCTTCAGCATTTATTGTTATTACTGCATCGGCCCATCGCGACGCTAATAGTTCAATAGGATAAAAGGTCAGCCAGTACGACAGCGGCGCACCCTTAAAGAAGTGAAAACCATGTGCCGTGTACAAGACACGGGTGCCTTTTTTACGCGCAGAACGTGACGCCAGCCGCGTTATCAAACTTGCCATCGGCGTATGGCAATGTACTAGTGCATAATTTTCGCGCTCAATAATCTGTTTCAGAACGTTATATGCTTTGATATGGCCCTTTGAAAATGGGGTGCGAATAAAAGGTACCTGCCACTGCCTGTCGGTAAAGGGTATGACTTCATCACCGTTGCATGCGACATGTGTTTCATAACCCTGCTCCTGAAACCACTTGAGGTACGGCAGGTGAAATCGAAGGATATGTTTGGCTATAGAAGCTGTAAACAACACTTTGGGTTTGCCCATAGTTCTTATTCTGTTTTTAAGTTGAAGTTTCGAAGGAAATCGTCGTAAAATTGCTTTCTCCGCTTGTCTAAAAGGTTTCTGTTGTACCCCTGAGCAGTCGTATAATTCTTGACAGCCTGTTGTTCCAGACTGTCCTTATCAACTTTACGCAAAATTGCTTTCAACGCGTTAACATCTCTTTTTGGAAAGACAAAATTGTGATCTAGTAACTCCGGTATTCCACCTGCAGTTGACCCGATTGCCGGGCAGGCCCTGCTCATCGCTTCCACAAGAGCCCGCGGCAGACCCTCCTGATTACTGGGCTGAATGTAAAGATCAATGTTTTCAAACCATGAGAATACTTCCTTGTGCTTTAACGTCCCCACTACGACAACCCGGTCCTCTACACCATATTCCTTGGCAACTTCAATTATATACGATGGGTCACCCCCGCCTACAACATGATATTCGAAATTAAAACCCTCCTTTTTTAGCTCCGCAATTGCTTTAATTACATACGCATGACCCTTGTACCTAACATTGAGTGCCGCAACAG
>CAZLWZ010000196.1:0-4155 GCA_964563275.1 uncultured Flavobacterium sp. | reverse complement strand
TATCGATCAAAGCCGAATACCAGAAATCGAGGTATTCCTGATGTGTGGCAAATTGGTCACGTAAAATTCCGGAAAGCAAATTCGTAGTCCCCGAAGAATAGTTCCAGCTGGTGCCCGGTTTTCCGATCAAACGCTTTTCGGCTTGCCGCTTTGTCATATCGCGATCAATAAATAGCATGGTCGTCGCATCGGATATTTTATCGTAATGTTCGCCCCACTCAAGGCCGCTGTTCATCTGAAGCAAGTCGCTCGTAGTGATGTTCCTTCGGTCGTCTTTCTGCCATGCCGCCACTGGCGCCGCATTTTCTATTTCAAACTTCTTTTGATGCTGAAGTACTCCGAACAATGTAGCTGTCAGACTTTTGGTCATCGACCAGCCCAGGATCCGGGAATCTTTGGTAAATCCTGTGTCGTACTTCTCTGCGATTATCTGGTTTTTATAAACGACGAGCAGCGACCGGGTGCGCTTATCCTTTTTGCCTTCGGTATCGAATGCATCATCAATAGCCTTCTGCAGCCTTTTATAATCGATGTTGGGAAACGATGTGTCCTTTTGTTCGGAATTTCCATAGGGGAAAGGCAAATCGTTCGTCAGGAAATGGCGCTTTGGTACGGGGTGCGGCAAAGTTGCGTCAAACGACTCATCAATCAAAACCGCACCAAGACCTTCGCGGTAAATAGCGGTCCTTTTGTTGAGTCCGAAAATCGAAGAGGTAACCGATTTATTGACCGGATTAATAACATTCTCGGCCATTCTAACGAGTTCGATGTCGTTATCACCGTCTTCGATCACCTGCAACGTGCGACCGCCCAGAAAATGCGCCGACGCAACATTTTTGGCGGCAAAGCCGGAAATCAGATCGAGCTTGTTATAATTCAGGATGACAGTCACGACAACACCCGCCACTGGCACCAACAGTAAATATCGATATTTTTTCATGTTTTTGATGTTGCTGCAATTTAGAAATTTTCGTGGTCTATGAGATATGTACTTTATGATTTATTTATTCATGATTTAAATAAACAAGCCGTAAATTTGTGCAAATTTGACAATATGTTTGATGTTCAGAAAGTACGAACTCAATTCCCGATATTATCCACTAAAGTAAATGGCCGCCCGCTAGTCTATTTCGACAATGGCGCGACCTCACAAAAGCCGCAGGTAGTCATCGATGCGATCACGAAATATTATTCTGAGATCAATGCCAACATTCATCGCGGGGTTCATACTTTGAGCCAACTTGCGACAGATGCATACGAAGAATCGCGTCTTAAAATACAACGGCATCTGAACGCCAAACATTCACATGAGATCATTTTCACTACCGGAACGACATCGGCGATAAACCTGGTGGCAAGCGGATTTACGACATTAATCGGTAAAGGCGATGAGGTGATGATTTCGGCAATGGAGCATCACAGCAATATCGTGCCATGGCAGATGCTGTGCGAACGCACCGGCGCATCACTAGTCGTAATTCCGATGAACCTTGACGGCGATTTAATTCTTGACGATTTCGACCGATTAATATCGGACAAAACCAAAATCGTATCGGTAAACCATATTTCGAATGCACTTGGTACCGTCAACCCTATAAAATACATTATCGATAAAGCACATTCAGTTGGCGCCGCCGTCTTGATTGATGGAGCACAGGCCGCACCACACCTGCGTCCGGATATGCAGCAGCTCGACTGCGATTTCTATACCTTCTCCGGCCATAAAGCATGCGGGCCAACCGGCGTCGGAATTCTGTACGGAAAAGAAGAATGGCTGAACAAGCTTCCGCCGTACATGGGCGGAGGTGAAATGATCAAAGAAGTGACATTTGAGAAAACCACTTATGCAACACTTCCGCACAAATTTGAAGCAGGCACACCCAATATCGCCGGCGGCATCGTTTTGGGAACAGCAATCGATTTTTTGAACGAAATCGGTTTTGAAAATATTCAAAAACAGGAAATGGAACTGCTTGCTTATGGTACCAATAGGCTGCTTGAGATCGAAGGCCTTAAAATTTTCGGAACGGCAAAACAGAAAACTTCGGTAATCTCATTTAATATCGGAAATATCCATCCGTATGATATCGGAGCAATTGTTGACAAGCTCGGTATCGCACTGCGAACAGGCCATCACTGCGCACAACCAATCATGGATTATTATAAAATTCCGGGAACCTTGCGTGCCTCGTTCGCATTCTACAACACCAAAGAAGAAATCGATAGTATGATTGATGCGCTGAAACGGGCGTCGGTAATGTTATCATAAATAGCATATATGAAAATAATCGGCTTAATAATAATGGCACTGTTCCTTGCAAGAGGATGTGACAACGAAAAAGCAGCTGAGGGCGCGATACTCGAATATACAGCGAATACGCGAGGTTTTTATGAACGGATCACTATTGCCGACAGAACGGTTTCGATTGCCGATGATCGCGAGGCAGGTGCGGGTACAGCAGTACAGATCGCTGAAGCCGATTGGGACCAGATCGTGACGCTGTTTAAGCACGTGGATCTCGATAAACTTGCCGAGTTGAAAGCACCTTCTGAAAAGCGGTTTTACGATGGAGCGGCAATTGCGAACCTGAAGATTACCTACGACGGCCGTGTGTATGAGTCGCAGGCATTCGACCATGGGGCGCCACCGGCCGAAATTGCCGCATTGGTAAATAAAATTAACGAATTTAGTCAGCGTAAATAATGACGATAAAGCAAATACAGGAAGAAATAGTTGACGAATTTTCGATGTTCGACGACTGGATGCAACGGTATGAATATATAATTGAACTCGGCAAAAACCTGCCGTTGATCGATGAACAGTATAAAACGGAAGACAATATTATAAAGGGCTGTCAAAGCAAAGTGTGGCTGCGCGGCGAGCAACAGGAGGACCGGGTTGTTTTTACAGCCGACAGCGATGCGATTTTGACCAAAGGGATAATCGCGATACTGATCCGCACGTTCTCTGATCAGCCAGCATCTGAAATACTTCGGGCTGACACTGAGTTCATAGACGAAATCGGGCTAAGGGAGCATCTGTCGCCAACACGTGCAAACGGCTTGGTTTCAATGATTAAACAAATTAAAATGTACGCATTGGCATACGATGCAAAAAACAACAATTAGAAAATGGAACAGGAAATAGATACCGCATTATTGGGTGAACAGATTGTAAAAGTTTTGAAAAGCATATACGACCCTGAAATTCCAGTCGATATATATGAACTGGGGTTGATTTACGATGTGATGGTGAACACTGATTACGAAGTGAAGATCTTAATGACCCTTACATCACCGAACTGCCCGGTGGCCGAAAGTCTGCCACGTGAAGTAGAAGAAAAGGTCACCGCTCTTGAGAATGTAAAATCCGCTGAGGTCGAAATAACCTTCGATCCGCCATGGAGCAAGGACCTGATGAGCGAGGAGGCAAAGCTGGAACTTGGAATGTTATAAGAATGGACGAAATTATAAACAGGGTAGCCAACAGCAAGCTTGAGGTATTTGATCTTGAGGATTATTATTTAGCCGGCGTTCGCACCGAACTCGACATTTCACCGTGGCTAGAGGAGGGTTTTCTTTTAAAGGAGAAAGATTTCCGAATGCACCTGAAGAGCCATGACTGGACGCAGTACGACGGCCAATATGTGGCGGTCTTTTGCAGCACCGACGCAATAATACCGGCCTGGGCGCTGCTGCTGGTAACGCTGCATCTATCGGGTCATGCCTTAAAAGTTGTAGCCGGGAGGCTGGTTGATCTCGAGACAAGTTTATACCAGCAGAAATTAGCGACGCTGGATTACGAACAGTACCGCGATAAACCTGTAATTATAAAAGGATGCTCACGCAAACCTGTCCCCACAAATGCGTATTTGCTGGCGGCCGAGGCATTAAAACCCATTGCAAGGAGCATCATGTATGGCGAGGCCTGTTCGGCTGTGCCGTTGTACAAAAGAAAGTAAAAATACCGCACAATATACTTCGAAAACCGTCAGAATCAGCTGACGGTTTTTTTTATGGATGTAAGAGTAATAAACGGAAGTCTGAAAGATTTAACATTTTAATTATGGGAAATCATTAAGTCAAACCGTGATAAACACTATGAAATTACATTATTTGTCGATAAAATACACAATTGCATATTTAACTTTAAAA
>CAZLWZ010000195.1:0-4195 GCA_964563275.1 uncultured Flavobacterium sp. | reverse complement strand
CAAATGTTGTCGGGCGAACTCGAAGTTGAACTTACTCCACAAGGCACGTTGGCTGAGAAATGTCGTGCTGCGCAAGCAGGAATCCCCGCGTTTTACACGCCCGCTGGCTACGGAACTGAAGTAGCGGAAGGCAAGGAAGCGCGAGAGTTCAACGGCAAGATGCATATCATGGAAGAAGCTTTTAAAGCCGATTTCGCAATTGTGAAAGCATGGAAAGGCGATGAAGCCGGCAATCTCATTTTCAAAGGTACCGCACGTAATTTCAATGCATGCATGGCCGGTGCCGCTAAAATAACTATTGCTGAAGTGGAAGAACTTGTTCCTGCAGGAACGCTTGACCCTAACACAATTCACATTCCGGGAATAATGGTGAACCGTATTTTCCAGGGTGAGAAGTATGAAAAGCGAATTGAACAACGAACGGTGAGGAAAATTTAGCAGTGTAGCAATGATTAAATGTAGCAATGACTCAACAGAATAATAATTTTGTAGTAGTTAAGTCGATCGATTTAGCTCTTGAAATTATAGCTTTTTGCGAAAAATTAGAGACAGAGCGAAAATATGTTGTTGCAAATCAACTTTTGAAATCAGGTACAAGTATTGGCGCGAATATCCACGAGGCTCAAAATGCAGAAAGCAAAGCTGATTTCATTCACAAAATGAAAATCGCTGCCAAAGAACTTGAAGAGACCAAGTATTGGTTAAAATTATGCGAAAAGGCACCCACATATCCTTCAGCATTTGAATTGTCCACTAAAACTGCGGAATTAGGTTTAATAATATATAAAATCATAAGTACCAGCAAGAAACATTTATAATGTCACTAATTAAATACTATATAGTAAATTGGTACATAGATTCATTGGTACACTAATACATTAATCAACATGCTCGGTAAAGAAGACATAGCAAAACGAATCGCAAAAGAAGTCAAAGACGGTTATTATGTAAATCTCGGAATCGGGATTCCGACCCTGGTCGCCAATTATGTCCGCGACGATATTTCAGTGGAATTTCAAAGCGAAAATGGCGTACTCGGAATGGGACCGTTCCCTTTCGAAGGCGAAGAAGACGCCGATATCATCAACGCAGGAAAACAAACCATAACTACATTGCCTGGCGCATCTTTCTTCGACTCTGCTTTCAGTTTTGGAATGATACGCAGCCAGAAAGTCGATTTGACAATTCTTGGCGCGATGGAAGTTGCTGAAAACGGCGACATTGCCAACTGGAAAATTCCGGGAAAAATGGTCAAGGGAATGGGTGGCGCGATGGACCTTGTGGCATCGGCAGAAAATATTATCGTGGCAATGATGCATGTCAATAAAGCCGGAGAATCAAAAATCCTAAAAAGATGTACATTACCACTGACCGGTGTTGGCTGCGTGAAAAAAGTCGTAACTGAGTTGGCCGTTCTTGAAGTCACTCCGAATGGCTTTAAGTTACTGGAACGTGCTCCCGGAGTCACAGTCGATCATATCATAGCATCCACCGAAGCTAACCTGATTATCGAAGGCGAAATCCCGGAGATGAAAATAGCATAAAAAAACGCCGTTAATAGCGGCGTTTTTATTTTTTTAGTATTTTAAAAATACTGTTTTGCTCGCCGCTACCTATCTTCACGATATAGTATCCAGGCCCCAAATTGGAGAGATCTATTTTTCGGCCCGACATTGCCTTACCAAGTGCTACGACTCTACCTGTATAATCAATAATTTCGAAATCATATTCTAGATTAATATTCCCAAGGTTTTGTATGGTTATTACATCCGAAGTCGGGTTTGGATAAATAATTGTGCTGTCAATCGCCGAAATTTCTACACTGTTTAATTGACTGCAAATACTTTCGATGCTATTTACCGGGTTGCCAAATATATCGGAAGTTTGTTCAACCCAGCTTACGCCATCAAATTTTCCATACCAGGTTTCACCAACCTGAACAGAATTGTAATAGGCATCAAAAGTCTTAAATTGTATCCAAAGATCGTTGGTGATCGGACTTCCGTCATTCTGCGCTTTTTGCAAAATCAACTTACCATAAAACATGTTCGGGAAACTGGTGTTTGTACCGAACGCGCCGCCACTATAACATTCGGTTGTAATGTCTAAAACAGGTGTATAATCAATTAGATCTTCACCTTGATAAGTAACAATTCCTTCATCTTGTGAGACAAACCTTTTATTTAAAGCTGGAGTCAAAAAATCATAACTTTCACTACCCAACTGAATGCTCGGAATATTGACGTTGTTTTGACTTAAAGAATTGTTGGGGCTATGATTGTAATAAGTCACAACATCATTTTCAATTGTGCCAAAAGAATAATACCAGCCACCATCAGCCCAATCAAAGATATCTTCGCCACTAATGGAGCAATTCGTGGTGCCATTCCTGAAAACAAATAGTTCAACAATAAATTCGCTATCGGTTTCGCTGATTCTCTTTAAGGTTTGTTGTGAGTATCCAGCGACCGTCCATAAACATACAAAGTACAGAATGAAACGCTTCATATTAAATTATCTAATGATGTACCTTAAAATTTTATACGCCAGTTAAATATCCAGTTTCTGCATTAAAATTAATTATACTTCATCAGATCACTGCTGCGGACGGAAGAGATTTTTGAGAAGTAACGTATTATACGTTAAATTGCTTTAAATGATGATCCAGGTGCTTATACTGCAAAATTCCCCATTCCTCCTCGTTCATCGTACCAAAAAATGGATGCGTGTAATTGTGGATAACCGCCGGACCAACTTCGGCAAAACGCACTACTGTCGCCAATAAAATCTTTGACTCGTTTTCAAAATCAGGCGCATCAGTAATTTTGAATTGAGGAGCTGTCGGAAGATTTTTAGTAAACTCATCCTTTTTAAGAAAACTCTTCCGCGCCATTTTTCCGAACAAAAAACCGATTATGTTGCGCTTCATCAACAGATTTCCTTCGGCGACATCGAGCGGTTTCTGACAATGCACTACCATTTGCGATGCTGTCATCGTTCCCCATAGCGGTTGTGAAGTGGCGGTTAAATTACTGATTCTTTGCTGCAGCTGAGCATTATCAGCGCGATTGAAAATGTTGGACATTGCGATTGATTAAATGATTGATGGTACTTAGAAGACTTCACTCCCAAATTGTTACGATAAACTTGAATTATTTTCCTTTTGGAATTGCATCGATTAGCTTTTGTGTATAACTACTCTTGGGATTAGCGTATAAATCATCGGCATCGGCAACCTCTTCAATTTTTCCTTTATTCATTACAACTACCTGATCCGACATATATTTCACCACCGCCAGATCATGTGAAATAAAAATATAAGTGAAGCCAAAATTTTCCTTTAGTTCATTGAGCAGATTCAGAACCTGCGCCTGCACCGATATATCCAATGCCGACACCGATTCGTCACAAACAATCAGTTTTGGCTGAAGTGCGATCGTTCGCGCAATTCCGATTCGTTGTCGCTGGCCACCCGAAAATTCATGCGGATAACGGTTGAAAAATTCGCTTGCAAGTCCGACGCGATCCAGAATTTCAAGCGTTTTCTCCTTCCGTTCTTTATCGTTATGGTATAACTTATGCACCTGCATCGGCTCCATTATCGCTTTACCCACAGGAATTCGCGGATTCAAAGACGAATACGGATCCTGAAATATTATCTGTATTTCACGACGCAAATCTTTAACTTCCGAAGCCGGTAAATTGGTAATGTCTTTTCCGCGATAAAATATTTGGCCGGCCGTTGGTTTATCCAATAACAAAATCGCATTGCCTAATGTCGATTTTCCGCAGCCCGATTCGCCCACTAAGCCCAATGTTTCGCCTTCATACAATTTAAAACTGACATCATTAACCGCTTTAAATCCTGTTTTCGAGCCAAAAAGCCCTGCCGATGAAAAGTATTCTTTCTCAACGTTGCGAACTTCCAGCAACGGCGGCTGGTTATATAAATCAGAATGATGTGAAAGACGGTTCTCCGATGTTACAATTTCGGGATTTACAGTGTCTTCGAGATAATCTTTGATCGTTGGCAATCGCTTCAGACGAACATCAAGCGACGGCCGCGAACTTATCAATGCTTTGGTATAAATGTGTTGCGGATGGTGAAATACATCAGCCGACTTTCCCTGCTCAACTATCTCACCTTTGTACATCACCAATACGCGATTGGCTATTTCTGATACCAACGACAAAT
>CAZLWZ010000194.1:0-4207 GCA_964563275.1 uncultured Flavobacterium sp. | reverse complement strand
CAGGATTTCCGCCACCGTATGTAAGGATGTAATCGTAAAGCGGAATCAGTTCATTAAAAGGATCGTCGGCATCGTTCTCGATGCGGTCGAGTGTAGCAGGCGCGTCGACATCCCAAAAGATGATTATATTGCTGTCTGATTTCAGATGCGCTACTCCATATTCAAGTAGCTCGTCCAGCGCACCTACGCCGCTGGCTTTGATAATAACATCAGCATCCGACGCCTGCTGTAATAACCTTTGGACTTCAGCCTCATTACTTTGGTAAACAACCACCTGACAGTAATCGGGATCAGCAATGTCGCGATGTTGTTGCCGTTCATAGATATCTGGTTCATAAAACGTAACCTGATGACCCATTGCTGCCAGGGCTTTTACAATACCGCGGTAATAAGTTGCCGCGCCGTTCCAGTAAGCCGAGACAATGCTGGAACCAAAAAACGCGATTTTTAGATTATTTTTCATGTTCATAGTCTTTCGTGGATGAGTAAATAACTGAGGGATCGAAGCCTAGCGCCGAAAACACCTTTTCCAACTCATCTACCCGATGCTGGCAAGTATGCTTGTCTAAAATTGTTTTACGACCATGCTCTGCCAGTGAGGCTGACAACGAATCGTTGCTTAGAACCCGTTCCAGCTGTGTCTTCATTTCGTGGCCATCACGCGCAGTTAAATAATCTTTTCCCGCCGTGAACAGATTTTCGGCATCGCTCCACGGCGAACAAATCAACGGGATCCCACATGACATAGCCTCAAACGGCCTGATGGTTGGTATGCCCGGTAGCCACTTTACGTACGGCCCACGGGGAACATGAACAGTGACGCGGTATCTTGAAAAAACTTCAGGTACTTTATAGTTGGGAAGGTAGCCGCCATACTCAATTCCTGCAGCAGCAAGCGCCTGCAAGGCTTCGGGTGGATAGCGCACACCATAAACCATCGCCTTCAGTCCTAGTTCTTTTACGGGATTAATGAGAAACTCCATTAATTCTTCTGTGCGTTCGTCATCGCCCCAGTTCCCGATCCACACCAAATCTCCCTGCTTCTCAACATTATCAACAGAAGTAAATAATTCTGCATCGGCAGCTTCATGCCATGTCCAAACTCGATCGATCCAGTTTTTTTCTTTATATATCTTTTTGATAACTTCACCAAATACCAATGCACCATCGTAGTTCGTGAAATCGTATTTCGCCATTGCGTCGGCATCCGATACCGCACGGTGATGCGTATCGTGAAACAGAAGTTTGTACCCGTACAGGCTTTTCATTCTGCCAACTTCGGCAACAAGCTCAGCGTCGTTCCATTCGTGGACAATCACAAGATCGGCCCCGGCTAACATTGATGCATAATCAGGTGCGGCAGAATCGTAAAAATCACTTTCAAGAGTAGGATAAAACGTTTTAAATTCTTCTACGGCTTTATCACCATAGTCGGTTAACAGATTACTTAAGCTCCAGCCATTCTGCGGTTCCCACACGTTTACCTGATGGCCTCGCTTTTGCAATTCCGATACGGTACCCCGAAGAAAATGCGCGTTGCCGTGATTCCAGTCGGAGTACAACGAGTGATAAAATAATATTATTTTCATATAGTAACCGGTTCTGATTGATTATTATTTACATGCAGTTCACGATATATTTTTATATAACTTTCCGCCATTTTTTCAACTGTAAAGTCCTTTGCTCTTTCCGAAGCTTTTGCTGCCATTGCTTTCCGGTAGTCCTCGTCGCTGATATGCTGTTTCAGGAGTGCTGTCAGTGAAGATGGATCGGAAGCGTCGAAGTAGCTTGCTGCGTCGCCCCAAATCTCTTTTAATGTAGGTATGTCGTTTAGTACAATTGCGCAGCCAGCATTGGCTGCTTCAAGTATCGCAAGTCCGAACGGCTCATATTTGGTTGGAGATACAAAAATAGACGCACGAGCCATCTCCAGTTGCATCTGATCGGGAGGCAATTGGCCCAGCAGCACTAGGTTTTCAGTCCACTCGACTTCATTTCCGTCTGGATGCACATCATTACCCGCGACGTGAACCGGCCACTCAAGTTTGGGAGCGACATCACAAAGAATACGGATATTTTTTGCTTCGTCCCAAACACGTCCTGCGGCAAGAATACAAGGCTCTTTAGGCGCAATCCTGCCTACATCACTGCCGTTATAAATTACGCGGCCCTGTTCAATATCGCCGTGAATTGCACGGGCTTGCTCCAGCATAGCATGTGACGGCGCTACCACGACATCGGCATCGTGTAACGCGTTCTGAACCAATTCTCTGTACAAATTCCATTCAGCAGGAGCATCTTCTCCTTTAACCGACTGCCACCAGGATATGCAGCACGAATGAAATACAGTTACCGTCGGACAATCCCACCTGGTATCGGCTTGTCCAAAATTATTAAAATGGATTATGTCCGGTTTTATTTTCGCAACCAAGTCGGCCACCCATTCTTTCGCGGTTGCAATGTCACTCCACGGATCATTCATCCATTCGAGTTTACAATTCGTCTCGTATAGTTTTACGTTTGGCAAAGAGTCGATTTGTTTGTGTTGTTCCTTTGTCAGTAAAGCGCCCATTGTCAACAGATGCACCTGTACGCCATATTGCTGCAGTGCTTTGCACAAAACTGTGGTGTAGGTCCAGACGCCCCCAACGGTATCTGCTGTCATCAAAATTTTAAGCCGATCTCCCATAGATGCTATCGATTACTTCGGCCGTTTGAATATATTCGGTCGCTGATTGCGCATCGAATCCTTTGCCTTCCAGTACCTGTCGTGCCCATACGGTGCCGGCGCGGCCACTCCAGTTATCTGGCGGCGCAACGAGTACTTCAGTTTTTGTACCGGAATATTTCTCAGCAACAAAGTCATAAAAAGACCCATTGCAATTTTTAAATGCAGCGCTCCCGTCGGTGCCATAAAACACCGCTTCAATGATTGCGTCACGACCAGCAGATACGTGCCACGAACATTCCAGACCGATGGAAATATTATTTTCGGTCAGCATTGTGACCTTTGCAAAATCTTCAACTACTTCTTCGCCAGGTTCAAGTTTTCGGCCTTTGCTGAAAAGATGGCTGTTCATTTGGGCTATTTTCGGAAAACCGAGCGTCCAAAGTGCCAAATCGATTAGGTGGATACCGAGGTCCATTACGCAGCCACCACCCGACCTTTTAATGTCGTAAAACCATTCCTTGTCGGGACCATAGGCGTTGTGGAAGATAAGGTCAACAGCGTAAACCTTGCCAATTCCTCCGCCCGTTACGATGTCATAAACTGCTAAAAATGCTGATGTGTAGCGATATGACAAATCAACGGCAAGCAACTTGTTGGCTTTTTGCGAGGCGGCAACGATTTCACGGACTTCATCTGCGGTACGTCCAAGTGGCTTCTGGCAAAAAACTGACTTGCCCTGTGATAGAGCTGCGAGGGACTGCGATGCGTGTAAGGCGCTTGGTGTAGCTATAACTACTCCGTCGAGATTGGGATCAGAAAAAACATCATTTTGGTCGACTACCATTCGTGCAGTTGGTGCCGATGCCAGAGCTTCATCTGCGTTCTTTTCGTCAGGCTCATAAATGAGTGTAGCTTTAGCCTGACCACTTTCGAGCAGGACCTGCATTCTGTTCCTGCCGATCCATCCTACACCGATGAATCCAAGCGATAAAGTCTTGGTTTCTTGTAGATCCTCTGTTATCATTTATTATTTATTATTAATGCTTTTATAAAACCTTCGGGCCTCGCCGATAAAACATCAAAAGCGGTTTGTATCTGGCTGAGCGGGAACTGATGCGTAAACAGTGGATATGGATTAATGACGCCATCCTCAATGGCTTTAATGGCCTCACGGATTCCTTGAATGTATATTTCAGGATCGCGTTCATGCGCGCTGATCAGGTCGATGCCGCGCCAGTTCAGCAACTGCATATTGATATTCCGCATCCCGTCCTGATGAAATCCTGCAACAACAAGTCGGCCACGTTCCGCCGTTAATTCAATCGAAAGATTTAGAGGCCATTCTTTGCCGGTCGCTTCGATGACCCGGTCACAGAAGCGGCCGTCGGTAAGTTCTTTAATTTCTTCAATAATGCGGTAGTGATCGTCCATCAGAATTGTCTGGTCGGCTCCCATTTCCGATGCCGTGGACAACGAATATTTCCGTTTTGAGATCGCCACCACATTTGCTCCTGCCGATTTTGCCAATTGTACGAG
>CAZLWZ010000193.1:0-4217 GCA_964563275.1 uncultured Flavobacterium sp. | reverse complement strand
CAATGAAGCAGATTATGATAAAGTGCGCGAGGACGATGTCATCAACTTTACGAATCTTGTTGATTTTGCACCGGGCCTTCCGCTAACGCTCGAATTTGTACACTCTGACGGCAGCATCGATCTGATCGTTGCCAATCATACGTACAATGAAAGCCAGGTGGGATGGTTTGTTGCGGGCAGTGCGCTTAATCTCATCGCCGCGGCCGGACACGCTTAAAAATGGCATTATAAATAGAAAAAAAGCTTCTCGTTCTGGGAAGCTTTTTTTGTAGCTGGTACCTGCTTTCGCTGCAAGCTTTTTCCGGCGCAGTGTTTTTCTGTGTGGCGGCGCAGGAGCTTCCGTTGGTCGCTCTGCGCCGCCGCGAAAAATCACCGCCCCGTGCAAAAGGCTTTTCGCTCTATCAGGGCTAAAGACACCGTCATGATTTGATGTTCTCGATCTTTTTATGTGTCTCGAGATATGCCGGCAGCGCCGCCGACCCGTACCAGCGGAATAACTCGGCTTCAAGAAAATTTTCCCTGACCGCAGGATCGGTCACGAGCAAATCTTCGGCTTCAGCGATTGTAGGAACATTCAAGATGAAGATTCCGCGACATTGTTTATCGTTTTTATAGAAAGGCCGGCTATGACTAGTTTACCTTCGTCGGCAAGTCGCACGATATTGGCCATGTGGCCTGCGAATGCTTCAGTGGTCTTCTGCTGATCGGCAGTAGTACTGCTCCCGCTTTTTAATAACCAGACCGTACGGCTTCATTCCGTATTCATCGGCTCCAAGGCTATCGGCTAAAGCGGCATTGAGTACACAGTCTCCTGCGCAAAAGACGAGTTCGATAAACCTGCAAAAGTAGCAGGGGTACGAGGTAAAGATGTTTCATTATTCACCGGTTTTAAAATAAAAAAGCCCGCTCAAGAGCGGGCCTATCCTATTTATGGCTACTAGTAGTAAGTATATCTTCTCACTTTGGCAATGTACTTCGCGAGCCGTATCACCTGATGGCTGTATCCGTATTCATTGTCATACCATACGTAAAGTACAATATTTTTACCATCGGCTGAAACGATTGTCGCGTTGCTGTCAAAGATAGACGGCGCTGAGGTGCCAACAATATCCGAAGAAACAAGTTCGTTGTTCAGCGAATATTTTATCTGCTCGACAAGATCGCCTTCCAGTGCGTACTTCTTCATAATGGCATTGACTTCGTCAACTGTTGTCTCACGATTTACCTCGAGGTTCAGGACCACAAGTGAACCATTGGGAACAGGAACCCGAATAGCATTGGATGTAAGCTTACCGGCAAGGGACGGCAATGCCTTTGCGACAGCGCTTCCTGCGCCGGTTTCGGTAATAACCATGTTCAGAGCCGCCGCACGACCACGTCGGTATTTTTTATGCATATTATCAACAAGGTTTTGGTCGTTGGTATACGCATGAATGGTTTCGAGATGTCCTTTTACTACGCCAAGGGTATCTTCAACCGCTTTTAAGATCGGGGTGATTGCGTTGGTGGTACAAGATGCTGCCGAAAAAATGCTTACCTCATCTGGGTTGTACTCTTTCTGGTTTACACCGTGAACGATGTTGGGTACGCCCTTTCCGGGTGCAGTCAGTAAGACTTTATCGGCACCTTTTGATGTCAGGTGGCGCTCCAGAGCTTCTTTGGATGTAAAAGCACCGGTATTGTCGATGATAAGCGCATCGTCGAAACCATATTGTGTATAATCAATTTCTTCGGGACTGTTCGCAGTGATCACGTGAACGGTAGTTCCATTTATAAGTAAGGCGTTGTTGTCCGGATCGGCAATAACAGAACCCTGAAAATCACCATGAATAGAATCGTAACGCAGCAGTGAGGCGCGCTTTTCAAGTGAGACAGCATCATTTTTGTCGCGGGTTACAATGGCTCGTAAACGAAGCTGCGTGCCTTTCCCGGTTTTCGACATAAGTTCCCGGGCCAAAAGGCGACCGATACGTCCGAAACCATATAAAACAACGTCTTTTGGCTTGTTATTCTTGAAATCTTTGGCATTCTTTAGTTTGGCGATGACAAACGCCTTGGCATCGTTGTACTTGTCATCTTCCATGTGATACTCATAGGTCAGTTTCCCGATGTCAAGCTTTGCCGGTGGAAGGTCGAGCGACAAAATCGCCTGAGCAATCTCTACCGAGTCAAAAACCGATATTGGCTTGCCAACAAACTCACCTGCATATTCGTGAAGGTTAATGATGTGGCTAACGTTCTGGTTGATCAGCTGGTTCCGGAACAGTACAATTTCGATTGACTTGTCATACCATAAATCACTGATAATCTTGATCAATTCAATCCCGGCGCGGCGGCGGTCGCCCTGAAATGCCACTTCTTTCTCGTACAGGTTAATGTTGCTCATGAGTAAATTAAAATAATCGTTAGTGTTGTTTGAAATATGCTGCAAAAGTATAGATTTCAAACGTTTTCGTAAAACTTTTCGAATATTAAAAACAAAAAAAAGCCATCCGGTACGGGATGGCTTTCACTCCATGATATTTTGTTATATAATCAGTCGGACACGGTGTCCTGCTTGTGTAATTAGTTCGATTTGCACTGTCTGCGATTCGGAAATCCTCGACAATAATTGTGAAACAGTTTCGAGATCTAATGCTTTTGTATTTCCTATTTTCGTAATTACTGCACCTTTTAGCTCGTTGGCATACTCCAGAAGGTTGTCGTTTTTGATGTCTTTTATCTTTACACCATAATCTGTACGGAGCCTCTTTTTATCGGCAGCATCGATTTCAATAAGTTCAATGCCCTTGAACTCGGTTGCCCTGAACTCATTTTTTATCAGGCGCACAGGCGTCGTATAGGATTTACCCCCGCGGAAATAGGTGACGTTTACGATGTCATTGGGACGTTTAGTATTGATATACCCCGAGAAATCAGCAAACGAGTAGATGTTGACGTTGTCGAGCTTTACGATGACATCGCCTTTTTCAAGTCCGGCTTTCTCGGCACCGGAATTTTTGGTCACTTTATTGACATAAAAGCCCTGTGTCAGGCTGAGACCGTACTCTTTTGAAATGGCGCTGTTAAGTTCGGCTCCTTCGATGCCAATTATCGCTCGTTGCACATTGCCATATTCAAGAATATCTTCGATTATTTTTCGCGTTATGTTGCTTGGGACAGCGAACGAGTACCCGACGTATGAACCCGTCATTGACGAGATCATAGTATTGATGCCAATCAGTTCGCCGCGTGTATTTACCAGAGCGCCACCACTATTTCCGGGGTTAACAGCTGCGTCGGTCTGGATAAACGACTGTATTCCTCCGGTGCCAAGATTTCTGGCTTTAGCCGATACGATTCCAGCAGTTACAGTTGAAGTAAGGTTGTATGGGTTTCCAACTGCAAGAACCCATTCGCCAACGCGAACGTCATCGGAATTGGCAAAAACCGAATAGGGCAGCTTCTCATCCGCCTCGATTTTCAGCAGCGCAATGTCCATCTTCGAGTCGGTCCCGATAAGTTCGGCCTTGTACGATTTACGATTGTTTAACGTAATCTCAATAGCCGACGCGTCTTTTACTACATGGTTGTTGGTGACTATATATCCGTCTTCTGATATAATAACTCCCGATCCTGTACCGATTTGTTCGTGCTGCTGACCGCCTCGATAGCCGTAAAAGAACTCGAGCATAGGATTATTGACAGTACGGTAAGATACATTCTTGACGTGCACAACTGAGTGTACAGCTTTGTCGGCGGCCTCGGCAAAGTCAATTGCTTCGGGCGACAAACCAACAGTACGTGTATAATTGGAAGCCTGTTCTGCTACTACCGGAAACGCACTGTCCGAAGCTTCGAACGCGTCGGTTTCAATCAGCTTGTACGCGCCTAGCGTGGTTGCTCCACTTAACAAAGCAACAACGAATAAGCTTGGTAAGTTTTTCATTTGCATGGTTTAATTTAATTAATTAACAGTAAAAATATTTGATTATTGTTTTTGAAAAGTGACTTTAACTAGTGCTTAACAATGGCTTCGGAAGAATTAAAATGTGTAAATTTGTCCGAAGCATCATCAGCATGATAACGTCTTTTTACAAATACCACGGCACCGGGAATGACTTTGTCATAATCGATAACCGCGACCTGCTTTTCCCCAAAAAGGATACCATGTTGATTCACAGGCTTTGTGACCGACGTTTTGGCATTGGTGGCGATGGGTTGATTTTACTTGAAAA
>CAZLWZ010000192.1:0-4229 GCA_964563275.1 uncultured Flavobacterium sp. | reverse complement strand
AAGCCGATTCCGTAACTCAGGACGAATAGGAGCAGAAATATAATCCGGATCCACACGGTATCTAATCCCAGATAATGACTCAATCCGCGCGATACGCCTCCAATCCTTCCTTTTTCAGTGTCGCGATACAATTTCTTGGTTCGTCGAGTCGAACTATAATTGGGCTGCGGGCCATCGGGTTCGTTCTCGATGCGATAATCTTCCGGCTGACCCATGATTGCGATGACTTCGTCAACTTCCTTCAAGCTGATGACCTGCTTGTCGCTGGTATGTTTTTCGGAGATGATTTCGGCGATTCGCATCTCAATATCCTTGATGATTTCATCCTGTCCGGTCGAATCGGTGAGTGATCGCTTAATGGCATCGAAATATCGTGTCAATTTTTGGAAAGCATCTTCATCAATATGAAAGAACATGCCGCCTAAGTTTATGTTTACAGTTTTGTTCATGACTTTTATTTTTGATTTGTTATGATATTTACGGCATCCGATAACTCGACCCAGGTGCCATTAAGTTCGTTCAGGAATGTCTGACCAATCTCGGTCAGACCGTAATATTTTCGCGGTGGCCCCGAAGTGGATTCCTCCCAGCGATAGTGCAGCAGGCCGTCATTTTTAAGCCTGGTAAGAAGTGGGTAGACGGTTCCTTCCACCACCAGTAATTTTGCGTTTTTCAGGGTTTCCAATATTTCCGAAGTATAGGCATCTTTTTCCTTTAAGACACTGAGGATGCAGAACTCCAAAACACCTTTCCGCATTTGAGCTTTTGTGTTTTCAATATTCATGATTTTCTTTTTTTAATTAATGTCCTGTTTTGTCATAAGTGACATCGATCGGGAGTCGCGTCATTGATCAGTTTTCTAACCCGATAACAGACATGCTGGTTTTTGATTATTCATGTTCGTGTTTTTGATTGATGATTGATTGATGATTGGCTGATGATTATCTGATGCTATTAAATTCGCCATCCGGTAGTGGTGATCCGGTGTCGCGATCCTGATCAGGGACGTTTGAAGGCTGACTATTATTATGTGCCTCGGTACTTACTGCTGAAGGACTCCTGATAAAATTTATTGTAAGCGGATATCGGAATAGGGTTCCGTTAGCTGCCATGACCGCACCGCAGATGATCAGGAAAAATTCGGCAATTTTTAAAAACACAAATAGCACAACGGCAACAATCGCTACTACGGCAACTCCGGTCAGCTTGGCAGGTGTGAAGTCGGTGAGCAGTAAAGATCCGTTTGCCATCGATTCAAAACTGACGTTTTTAAATACGGTGAATAACAACACCGGGATTGCGATCATAGCCAACAGAAGGGAATATAAAAAGACGCTCAGTTGGAAGTTAATCACCTGTTTCCCATGATGATCCATAAAATTCGATTCTTTCTTTGTGGTCCATAAAATTATCGGCAAGATAAACCCGCCAAACGGGATAAAGTATTGCGACAAGGCGCTCAAGTGCAAAAGAGTTGCGTAGCTTTTATTCGTTGTTGCTTCCATATTGTAAATTGTATAGTAATTTCTATTGCAAATATATATTTAAAAGCATGTACCTTGTTTCGCATAGTACTTAAATTTAACTCATTTTTAATAAAAATGTTTCTACAGATAATTTGCTATATTCGCTGTAAATCATCTACATGAAACTAACGGCAGGCACGCTTAACAAATTTTTATTTCTGAAACTACCTTCTGCATTTTTGTGTGGCGTTCGCGTCAGGACATTGGATTCCGGGATATGTGTTGTGACTGTCAGACATCGTTGGATTAATCAGAATCCTTTTAATTCGATGTATTTTGCGGTACAGGCTATGGCAGCCGAGTTGTCGACCGGTGCTTTAGTGATGTCTGAGATCCAGCGTTCAGGAAAAAAAATCTCTATGCTTGTTGCGAGTAACAAAGCGACCTTTTCTAAAAAAGCCACCGGACAGATTACTTTTACCTGTCACGATGGGCGCGCGATAGCTGACGCGATTCTTGAAGCGATTAAAACGGGCGAAGGAGTTACGTGCTGGATGTCCTCGGTTGGAGTTAATGAGAAGGGTGAACAGGTGTCGGTCATGGATTTCGAATGGACAGTGCGCGTTAAGCATCAACATCGTTAAACCTTACTTAACAGCCGTTGTAAATCATGCCTGAGGCAGTACTTTTGTTATCAAATAATAGATAATGAGAGTATTAATAACCGGCGCTACCGGCTTGATCGGTACACGGCTGCAAACACATCTGGTCTCCCAAAATATCGAAATCAACTATTTATCCACTCAAAAAGACCGCATAGACAAACCAGGTGCAAACGGATTTTATTGGAATCCGGCGCAAGGTATCATTGATGAAAATTGCATGCTGGGTGTCGACGTCGTTATTCATCTTGCCGGAGCACCTATTGCGAAACGATGGACTCAGGCGTATAAACAGGAAATTGTTGAAAGCCGGATTTTATCAGCTAACCTGCTGTACAAGACGCTCAGGAACAATCCGCATCAGGTGCGCCAGTTGGTTTCCGCATCGGCAATCGGAATTTATCCAAATAATTTTAAAAAGACATTTTCAGAAAACAGCAACGAAGTTGACAATTCATTCCTTGGCGATGTGGTTGTCAATTGGGAACAATCGGCCGATAAATTCCGGCAACTTGGAATCAACGTCTGTAAAATCCGCACCGGACTTGTATTTTCCGCTGATGGAGGCATGCTTCAGGAGCTTTCCAAGCCAGCAAAACTGGGGTTTGGGACGGCATTCGGCTCAGGAAAGCAATGGCAATCCTGGATACATATCGACGATTTGGTAGGAATCTACTCGTACGTCATCCAACACAACAAAGATGGAATTTATAACGCGGTTGCGCCCAATCCGGTTACGAATTCCTATCTCACAAAACGAATCGCGGAAGTTCTTTCCAAGCCGTATTTTATGCCAAATGCGCCATCGTCGGTTCTAAAACTGCTACTGGGCGACATGCACTATTTATTGATCGCCAGTCAGAAAGTTGCTGCTGATAAAATTATTGAAGAAGGATATGAATTTAAATATCCTGTACTTGAACTGGCCTTGATAAATCTGCTTAAGTAAGTGCATGTGTAGTGACAATTTGACATTATATCTGATTTGGCAGCACTTTTGCCAACCGGCACGATGAAATTTAAAGACTTATTTAAAAATACAAGCAATATGGCTACCGAGAATACAGAAAAAGACCAGGAGTTGGACGACGCTACATTGGAGGCAAATGCCAACGGTGAACAGTTACTGGCAGATGAACAGTCGATAGAAGACCAACTACGGGACGAACTCGCGAAAGAGAAGGATAAATTCCTGCGTTTGTTCGCCGAATTTGAAAATTTTAAAAAGCGCACCGCAAAAGAGCGGATAGACCAGTTCAAGACTGCGAACCAGGATGTGCTTCTGGCGTTGCTTCCGGTGTTGGACGATTTTGATCGGGCAATTGCCGAGATCAGCAAATCGGCCGATGAGTCGTTGCTTAAAGGTGTAGAACTCATTCACGAAAAACTTAAGAGTACGCTGAAGCAGAAAGGTCTCGAAGTTGTTGAAGTACGCGAAGGCGATGCTTTTAATGCCGACTTTGCCGAAGCTATCACTCAGATTCCCGCTCCTACGCCGGAATTAAAAGGCAAGATCGTAGATGTGATTGAAAAAGGCTATAAATTAGGCGACAAAATTATCCGATACCCTAAGGTCGTCACCGGCCAATAGGACCAAATTTCAAATAAAATGAAGAAAGATTATTACGAGCTGCTTGGGATAAGCAAATCGGCTGATGCCGCCGAAATAAAAAAGGCGTATCGGAAGAAAGCGATTGAATTTCATCCTGATAAAAATCCGGGCAATAAAGAAGCCGAAGAAAATTTCAAACTCGCAGCTGAGGCTTATGAAGTTTTAAGCGACCCGAATAAACGCGCACGTTATGACCAGTACGGCCATCAGGCATTCGACGGCAATGGCGGTTTCGGAGGGGGTCATGGTATGAATATGGACGACATTTTCAGTCAGTTTGGCGATATCTTTGGCAGTGCGTTTGGCGGCGGCGGCGGATTCTCGGGATTTGGCGGTGGCGGACAACGCAGAATGAAAGGCAGCAACTTGCGAATAAAGGTGAAGCTTACTTTGGAAGAAATAGCTAATGGCGTTGAGAAAAAAGTTAATGTTAAAAGAAAAGTACAGGCGAACGGCGTTCGATATAAAACCTGCAGCACCCGCAACGGG
>CAZLWZ010000191.1:0-4249 GCA_964563275.1 uncultured Flavobacterium sp. | reverse complement strand
GTACTGCATTTCGTTCAGCGCTTCGATCCCAAGGTTCAGCAGGACATTATTCGAATGGTGGTGGTTGTTCATTCCGCAAAGGTAAAATGAAATATGGTATCAGGCCGATTAACAGCCGGATTTTCAGAAATCGCTGATAAAATATTTACTTTTACGTCTTACTAAAATCAGATGAAGATTATCCTCTCATTTTTATTTGTGTCAATTATGGCCAATGCTCAAAATAAATTGCTGACTCCTTTCGAAAGCGGAAACAAAAACCAGTCGGCAACCTACGATCAGACAATCGATTACTTTAAAATGCTCGCTGCCGAGTTTGAGTCGATATCGATTTCAGAAGAAGGACCAACCGATTCGGGTGAGCCGTTGCATATAGTTACGTTCAGCAGTGACGGCGACTTCAGCCTTAGCCCAGCCGATCAGCGAAAAGCTGTTTTGTTGATCAACAATGGAATTCATCCCGGTGAACCCGATGGCATCGATGCAACGATGATGCTGTTCCGGGATCTGGCGACCGGAAAAATAAAACCGCCGAAGAACGTGCTGATTGTTAATATTCCGATATATAATATTGGTGGAGCGTTGAACCGTAATTCCTTCTCCCGGGCGAATCAAAACGGCCCTATGAGCTACGGTTTTCGCGGAAATGCCCGCAATTATGACCTGAACCGTGATTTTCTGAAATCGGATAGCCGCAACGCACGTAGTTTCGCAGCCATTTTTCATAAAATAAATCCCGATGTTTTTATTGACAACCACGTCAGCAACGGTGCAAACTACCAATATACCTTCACCTATATTGCGACCCAGCCGCAGAAGCTAGGCGGCGAACTTGGAACCTTTTGGCAGCACGAAATGATGCCGGAACTTCTTGCCGGGCTAAAGGCCAAAAATATCGAATCAGTGCCATACGTAAACATCCACGACCGCACGCCCGATGAAGGATTCGACGCGTTTATGGATTACCCCAGATATTCCACAGGCTATGCATCGATGTTCAATACAATCGGGACGATGCCCGAAACGCACATGCTCAAAGATTACGCATCGCGGGTAAAGGCAACCTATGAATACATGACAACCACTATTGCTTATCTCGAGAAGAATCACGCGAAGATCAAGCGTCTGAAACAAAACCTTGACCAATACAAACCGGGAAAAAAATACACGCTGACGTGGGAAATCGACAGAGCGATTACCGGTGAGATTGATTTCCTTGGCTATGAAGGCGCCGAAAAACCGAGTGACATTTCGGGCAAGCCACGGCTATTTTACGACGAAGAAAAGCCTTTCAGAAAAAAAATACCTTACTATTCCACTTTTAAACCGGTCACCGAAATCGTGATACCGCATGGCTACATCGTTCCTAAAGCGTGGTGGAATGTGATTGAATTGCTGAAACTGAATAACATTGAAATGAAACCGCTGCCGGAGGACACCGAATTTTTCGTGGAGTCATATCGGATCACGAATTATAAAACGGCGTCGAGTTCTTACGAGGGTCACTACCCGCACAATAATGTAGAGATAGATGTTACGAAGAAACGAATGCAATTCCAAAAAGGGGATTTCGTGATTAACACCCAACAACCCGGAGTAAAATATCTGCTGGAAACTTTGGAGCCGCAAGGTAATGATTCGTATTTCGCATGGAATTTCTTTGACCCGATACTGCAACAAAAAGAATATTATTCGGCTTATGTTTTTGAAGATCTGGCGAAGAAACTACTCGATACCGATGCAGCGTTGAGAAGCAAATTTGAGCAGAAGAAGAAAGATGACGCGGCATTCGCCGACTTTGGAAGAGCGCAACTGGACTGGATCTACAAAAACTCTGCATACTACGAAAAATCGCATATGCAATATCCGGTTTACCGGATCGTTGACTGATCGGTCTGAAACAGAAGCTTGATGTTTTCGTATGAATTTTCGAGCGCCAACGGTACCTGCTCAGGGCTCAGCCATTCAACGCGTTCAATGCCTTCTTCAGCCTGTCCATGCAGAGGTCCGTCGTAGCTGGTTTCCATCCTGAACCAATGCGTGATCTTTAACTTATAGCGTCCGTTCCGTTTGAAAACGTGATAGGTCTTGGTGATTTTCTCCTGTAATTTCAAACCTCGCACCCCGGTCTCCTCCCCGACTTCCCGAATCGCGGTTTCGTGAATCTCCTCACCTTTTTCGACACCGCCTTTCGGAAGATCCCATTTCCCGTTCCTGAAGATAAACAAGACCTGGCCCCGGGTGTTGTAAACAAGTCCGCCACCGGCCTTTTGCACCGGAAGTTTCGACTTCAGTGTTTTCATAATTTCCTTTTCATCGGGATGGTACAGCCAGGCTTTGGAAACTTTATTCTGAAAAATTTTTACAATAAGCTGCTTGATGTCAACACTTTCAAGAAGGAACAACTGGAAGTCGGTTTCCCTGACGATTTGGTTGGTCAGAAAAAGTGGCTTATCGTTGACAAAAACTTTATACATTTGCGGTATGATTTTTAACAAAGACACCGCCGAAAAAACTGCGGAACTGCTTCTGCAAATAAATGCAATTAAATTGAATCCGAAAAATCCTTTTACATGGGCTTCGGGTTGGAAATCTCCTATTTATTGCGACAATCGGCTTACCTTGTCATTCCCGCCCATCCGAAACTACATACGCGAAGAATTTGCCAAGAATATTGAAAAACAATTTGGTAAACCGGATGTGATTGCAGGCGTGGCGACAGGAGCCATTGGCATAGGCGTCCTGGTAGCCGAATATTTGGGCTTGCCGTTCGTGTATGTTCGCCCCGAGCCGAAGAAACACGGAAAGCAAAATCAGGTTGAAGGATTTTTGCAGAAAGGTCAGAATGTAGTGGTGGTCGAAGATTTGATCAGCACCGGAAAAAGCAGCCTTATGGCGGTCGAAGCACTTCGGGCAGCCGGCGCAAATGTAAAGGGAATGGTCGCCATCTTCACCTACGGATTTGCGGTCGCAGATGAAAACTTTGCCAATGCACGCGTCGATTTGTTTACGTTAAGCAGCTATCAAAACCTGCTTACATTGGCAGTTGCCAAACAGTATATTACCGAAGCGGAACAACAAACACTTGAGATCTGGAGCGCCGACCCGTCGGGATGGAGCGTCGAGGTCCGATAAAATAATTTATAATGAATTTAGAAAGCCCCAAGGTTACAGTCGAAAAGTCGGCGCAGGAGTTATTCACTTCACTTTCCGATGTGCGGAATTTCGAAAAGTTAATGCCGGACAGCATCGCAAAATTTGAGGTAACGGGAGAGGATTCTTTCATTTTTGCTTTAAAGGGAATGCCGGAAATCAAGCTGAAGATGAAAGAAAAATATCCGCCCAATAAAATTATACTTGGTGCTGCAAGCGATAAACTGCCTTTTACACTGACCGCAAATATTGATGCAGTTGCCGAAAACAAATCGGATGTCCAATTGCTTTTTGAAGGTGAATTCAACGCAATGATGGGCATGATGGTCAAAGGGCCCATTACAAAATTTATCGAGACGCTGGCTTCGAACATGAGCCGCCTCTAATACAGAAGCTGCACGTCTTTAACATCAAACGACACCACCCCGTCCTGGGTTTGCACTTTAAGTAATCCGTTGCTGTTTGCCTGTAAAATGATGCCTGTGAATTGCCGTCCATCCGGTGTCAGGAAAGACATTTGAACGCCGCGGCAAAAGAGATTATCATTATATTCCTGCCAGAGCGATTGATCGTTGACGGAAACCCGCTCTGAATTTTGCTTCAGCTTTTCGACAATGGTTATCAGAATCTGTGAAATATCGAAATCCCGGCCGGTATGCAGTTTTAAAGATGATGCTTGTGGCAGATGATGAAAATCAGTCTGGTTCACATTAATTCCTATTCCCACAATCGACTGAACCGAACTCTGACTTCTAACTACATTTTCGATTAAAATTCCGCCTAGCTTCTTATTACCTGCCATTATGTCGTTAGGCCATTTTACCGCTACATCCGGTATCTGATGTTGCCTAAGTGCTTGCAAAACAGACAACGCAACGGCAACGTTTAGTGCAAATACATGTTGAACATCGGTTAATATACCCTCAACCAATACACTCATTATCAGGTTCTTGCCTGTTTCAGACTGCCATGAAGCGCCACGTTGGCCACGTCCGTGAGTTTGATGTGCGGCTGTGACAACGGTAAAATTTTCGAGGGGAGTGTGGAGCGTGAGTTGTTTCAGGTAACTATTGGTCGAATCTGTGGCATCGAGTTT
>CAZLWZ010000190.1:0-4259 GCA_964563275.1 uncultured Flavobacterium sp. | reverse complement strand
AGTTGATCATGTTTTTTAATTAAATATAATCCTTTTTGTGCAGGTTCGGTAAAAATACTGCGATCAGGCCTATCAGTGGTAAGTAGGCACAAATTCGGTAAACGTATTCGATGCTGGTATGATCGGCGATATTTCCAAGCAATGCCGAACCGAGTCCACCCATCCCAAACGCAAATCCGTAGAACAACCCCGAAACCATTCCGAGTTTCTTTGGTAACAGTTCCTGTGCATACACGAGTATTGCAGGAAACGCCGAAGAGATGATTACACCTATAATTACGATAAAAACTCCGGTCCAGAACAAGTCGGCGTATGGCAGCAACAGCGTAAACGGTGCCGCCCCTAGGACCGAAAACCAAATTACATATTTGCGGCCGAAGCGATCACCTAATGGTCCGCCCAGCAATGTACCGATTGCCGAAGCTGCCAGAAACATAAAAAGGTAAAACTGGGAATCCTGAATCGATATCCTGAATTTTTCAATCAGAAAGAAGGTCAGATAGCTTGATATGCCGGCGGTGTAGAAAAATTTCGAAAAAATAAGTACCATTAGGATTACTACCGACATCACGATTTGTCTTTGGGACAGGTCCGGCAATTCGATAACCGGTTTTGCGTTCTTTCGTAACCGAAGATGATTCTGATACCAAAAGGCAATATGTGATAAGACAAACATAGCGAGAATAGCCACTATTGCAAACCACACGATATAATGCTGTTCATTCGGCACCACGATAAAGGCTACAAGCAGCGGCCCGATCGCGGTACCGGTATTACCGCCCAACTGGAAAACCGATTGCGCCAGCCCACGTTTTCCACCCGACGACAGGAACGCAATGCGGGATGCTTCAGGATGAAAAATAGAAGAACCTATTCCAACCAGCACAACTGCAATAATAATCATCGGAAAATCAGAGGCAAAGCCAAGCAAAATAATGCCCGACAATGTAAAAAACATTCCAATAATCTGTGAAAACGGCTTTGGTTTTTTATCGGTGTATAATCCTACGAACGGCTGCAGGATTGACGCCGCCATCTGATAGGAAAATGTTATCAAACCGATTTGAGTAAAAGACAGTGCATATTTCTGCTTCAGGATTGGGTAAACAGCGGGAATTATTGACTGCAGCAAATCATTCAGCAGGTGAGCAACGGCAATTGATATTAGTATCGAATAGACCGTTTTCTGCGCGATCTTCTTTGTTTCTAAAACGGGCTGAACAGGTTCCATAGGCATTTTGCAGCACAAAAATAATATAAAAATCGCCGGCAGTCTTTATAATAACACTCTATTATTACCTTAGCTGCACCTGTACCCCGTACCTTCCCTCCTACACACGACAACTCACCAGCGCATTTACATTTTTTGTTAAACATAGATTTCAGTACATTTACCTTTTAAAAGCACCGTGTGAAGCAAAAAACAAATCCGTCGGCCTTAAGTGAAAAAGAAGGAGTAAATCCGGTATCGCCTGTCAGTCATGATGCTGTACAACGCGCACTGAAGGAGCGCAGAAATCCATCGGCGCAGGAACTTGTTGACGGCATTTTAAATGGAAACATAACGATGTTGAGTCGCGCGATAACGTTGGTCGAAAGCACAAACCCGGCGCATTTCGACAAAGCCACCGATGTGATCAATGCATGTCTTCCTCATTCCGCAGAAAGCATCCGTATAGGAATCACAGGCGTTCCGGGAGTCGGAAAAAGTACGTTTATTGAATCGTTTGGAAAATTCCTGACCTCGCAGGGGAAAAAGGTTGCGGTTCTCGCGGTTGATCCCAGCAGTACCGTTTCTCATGGGAGTATTTTAGGCGATAAAACACGGATGGAAGAATTGGTGAAAGATCCTGATGCCTTTATCAGACCTTCTGCGTCGGGTGAAACCCTGGGCGGTGTGGCAAGAAAAACCCGCGAAACCATTACGCTGTGCGAAGCTTTCGGATTTGACACCATACTGATTGAAACCGTAGGCGTTGGTCAAAGTGAAACTGCCGTTCACAGCATGGTCGATTTTTTCCTGCTGCTAAAAATTTCAGGCGCGGGCGACGAGCTTCAGGGAATTAAACGCGGTATTATGGAAATGGCCGATGCGATTGTCATCAACAAAGCTGACGGCGACAATATAAAGAAAGCACGCAGCGCAAAAACCGAGTTTAAGCGTGCATTGCATTTATTTCCGCCAAAAAAATCGGGATGGATTCCAGAGGTTTCAACGTGCAGTTCGGTTACAAAAGAAGGCATTGCCGATGTCTGGTCCATAATAAACAAATTTACATCGCTGACTAAATCAAATGGCGCGTTTGCCGAAAACCGCCAAGCACAAAATCAGTATTGGATGAAGGAGACAATTGATGAGCAACTAAAGAACCACTTTTACAATAATCCAAGAATTGCGGCGCTTCTGGAGCAAAAGAAGCAAGCGGTGCAGGCAAACGAACTTTCACCGTTCGCTGCTGCGCAGGAGCTATTAGGCCACTACCTTTCTTAAGCTATTCTTCGTATCGCTTTATCTCGCGATCATAAAATTCGTTCGCTTCCGAAATCAGCCCTTCCATAACCTCATTTAGTTCAGCTTCATCGAGATCCTCCGCTTCTTCAAGAAACTCAACCTCATCGTCTTTCAGATTGATGATAAAACGCGGATAGTCAAGGTGGATAATGAAGATATCCTCGGGAAAGTCGGTATTGTCGCCAAGCAGAAATTTCGGTAGTTCCATAATTATTTATTTTTAGCCGACTGATGTTGTTCGACCAATTGTTTTGTAAGCTTATTAAAACGAATATACAAAAATATCGCGGCTGCGGTCAGCCCGGCCAGCAATCCAATCCAGACACCAACGGCTTCCAGATCAGTGTGAAGTCCGAGGTAGTACGAAATTGGAAATCCAACGAGCCAATAAGCACAAAACGTCACATACATCGGAATCTTGACATCCTGCAATCCGCGGAGCGCGCCTAAAACAACAACCTGAATTCCATCAGAAATCTGGAAAACAGCCGCGATAATTAATAGTTTCGCAGCTATTGCAATTACTTCGGCGTTATCAAAGGCCTGAGCCGCGTCGTTCGTGTCCAGGAATAACTGCGGAAGATAGTTGTGGAATATAATAAAAAATATCGCAAAGGCTATTTCAAGCAAAATGGCAAGCAAAAATATAGAACGCGCAACAACGATCAATTTCTTAAAATCGTTAAATCCTTTTTGGTTACTCACGCGGATCATCGCCGTTACACTGAGGCCCATTGCAAACATAAATGTGACCGTTGCCAGACTCAAGGCGATTTCATTGGCGGCCTGGCTGGTGGTTCCCAGATTTCCGCAAAGCCATATCGCAGCGGTGAAGAGTGCGACTTCGAACAGCATTTGCATCGCCGAGGGAAAGCCAATGTCGATGATTTTCTGCAACATCGATTTCTTTATTTGCTCAAATTTAAAACCTTGGAAATACATTTTAAACTTATCCTTGCTGATCATTATATAGTGCATGAACAACAACATCGCAAAGCGTGATATCACGGTACCGAGCGCGGCCCCGATAATTCCCATTTTGGGGAAAATTCCCACACCAAATATCAGCACGTAGTTGATTGGAAAGTTGATAATGTTCGACAGTACGATGGCATACATCGAGTATTTCGTCATCGACAAACCATCGGCGAATTGCTTGTAACCCTGATAAACGATCATCGGCACAAGCGAGAGCGCACACCAGTTCAGGTACGGAACCGCTAACGCGATAACTTCATCGGGCTGCCCCATTGAGTACATCAGCGGCTTCGAAAAATAGACCACTATAAAGAGTGCGATACCAAGCACAGTACACAGAAACAGGCCATGATGAAACGCGGATCTGACTTTTTCGTGGTTCTTCTCGGCATCAGCTTCGGCAACAATGGGTGTTATCGCGGTCGAAAATCCAATTCCAAGCGACATCGCAATAAAAATAAAGCTGTTTCCTAATGAAACTGCTGCGAGTTCAGCCGACCCCAACTGGCCTACCATCAGCTTATCGACGATTCCAATTAAGGTATGGCCCAGCATCCCAAGGATTACCGGATACGCCAACTTAAGGTTGTATGAGAATTCGCGAAAATAGAGCTGGAAATTCACGTTGGTAATTTTCGGCAAAGGTAATCACTCGGTTCTATTTTTTAATGCGCAATAACCGAAAAGCACTAATATCTTAAAAGGTCTTAATTTCTACCGCTTTTGCGCATATTCATTACAATGCTCCGTTTGCCATAAATATGTTTTT
>CAZLWZ010000189.1:0-4266 GCA_964563275.1 uncultured Flavobacterium sp. | reverse complement strand
CCCTTCCACAAGGCGTGACTTCAATGCAGGTAACTACCACCGAAGATTCACAAGCATACCGAAACACAGCCGATTTGTTCGTAAGAAGGGGGTCCATGCCCACAATTACTGCATCGCCTTATAGTTGGACTGCCGATTGTGCCGGTATAAATCCAAATCGCCAGGACGAAGTTTGTAATTTCTCTAACCCTCCTGCCGGAACATGGTATGTGGTTTTGTACGGCTATAATACGTATTTTAGTTCACGACTCAAAGTGAAAATAACGCAATAGGAGGTTTAGGGTATAGGAATTAGGAATTAGGTATAGGGTTCAGGGTTTAGGGTGTAGGGTGAATAGTTTGCGATAAGGCCGACCTACACTTCAACCTTAAACTTCAAACCTTAAACTTTTAAACTTTAAACTTTAAACTTTTACTTTTTCGATACAAACCGGCCGCTTAAAAGTCCAGGGCCATTATTCCGGCAACGGCGCAAAAACTCGTTAGTATCACCGCATAGCGGAAAACATTCGCAAGCAGCACTACTTTTACACAGCAGGCCCTGCCCTGCCGCGCATTTACAAAAGCAACCGACAACACGATTATTGCGGTCATAATAACTATTCCCGTAGGAACCACTAACAGCGAACTATTTACCATTTTGCCGGAGTTTGATGTCCTGACAAATTTAAGGGGTATGGCGCAGAGGTAAATAGGGAAACCCCTAATGCCGTTATATCTTTCGCCTATTCTGCTTTAATCAGCATAACCTGTGGCGGCTAACCTGCGTCACGCTACGCACATAGTAAATAAGACCCCTCATTCCCGACCGGCGCCCGACAAAACTTCTTTTCACCGCATTCGTACAGAACATTCTAAACTTTCATTATAATATAAATCCACTATTATCTTATAAATGTAAAACATCGATCTTAACCCTATACCCTACATCCTGAACCCTAAACCCTGCACCCTAAACCCTACAATCTAATACTCCGCAACCGAAGCGAATTTAAAATTACCGATACCGAGCTGATGCTCATCGCGGCACCGGCGATCATCGGCGACAGCAATATTCCGAACATCGGATATAAAATACCTGCGGCAATCGGAATGCCGAGGATGTTGTAAATGAATGCAAAGAATAGATTTTGTTTGATGTTTTTCATCACATGCCGACTCAAAGAAATGGCCTTCATGATGCCCTGCAAATCTCCTTTAACCAGGGTAATCGAGGCGCTTTCGATCGCGACATCGGTCCCGGTTCCCATCGCGATGCCCACATTTGCCTGTGCAAGTGCCGGCGCATCGTTGATTCCGTCGCCTGCCATGGCTACTACCCTTCCCTGTTGTTGCAGCTGCCTGATCTCGCTGAGTTTGTCCTCTGGTAGAAAGTCGGCTTTGAAATCGCTCAGGTTCAGCTCGGCGGCGACGGCCTTTGCAGTGTTCGCATTATCACCTGTCAGCATTATTACCGAAATGTTGTTCTTTAATAATTCTGCTATAGCGGCTTTGCTCGTTGGCTTGATTTTATCGGTAATCGTGACAAATCCCGCAACAGTGCCGTCAATCGAAACATACGAAACTGTTTTTCCCGTCTGTTGCTGCGTCACTGCGTTTTCAAGTACCGACCCGGGAATAGCGACGTTTTGCTGATCGAGCAGTTTTTTATTGCCCAGAGCAACCATTTTTCCTGAAATTACCCCTGTGACTCCTTTCCCGGTTACCGCTTTAAAGCCCGATACATCCTCGATTTTAATATTCTTTTCCCGAGCAAAGCCAACTATGGCCTGCGCCAATGGATGCTCGCTGTGCTGGTTTAAAGATGCGATCATCCGGAGTACGTCGTCGTGGCTAAAGTCGGCTTCTGTAACCAGCGCTCCCACCGATGGTTTTCCTTCAGTAATGGTTCCGGTTTTGTCGATGATCAGCGTGTCGACTTTATTCAGACGTTCGAGTGCTTCGGCATTTTTTATCAGTACGCCGTTTTGTGCGCCGCGCCCTACGCCGACCATGATCGACATTGGCGTCGCCAGGCCAAGAGCACACGGACACGCAATAATCAGGACCGCAATAGCATTGGTTAATGCAAATACGACATTTGATTCGCTTCCCAGAATCAGCCACACGATGAACGTCACTATCGAAATCAAGATTACGATCGGAACAAAATAGGCCGCTACCCGATCGACCATTTTCTGTATCGGTGCCCGCGAGCGGCTCGCATCGTTGACCATTTTGATGATCTGCGAAAGCAAAGTTTCCGCACCAACCTTCTCGGCAGTCATGACAAACGACGTATTCCCGTTGATCGTGCCGGCGGTGACTTTATCGTTTGTGATTTTTTCGACCGGCATCGGCTCACCGGTAATCATCGACTCATCTACATTGGCCTCACCGTCAGCTATTTTACCATCAACCGGAATCCTGTCGCCGGGTTTTACCCTTAAAAGGTCGCCTTTCGTGATTTCATCAACAGCAATAATTTTTTCAACGCCGTCAACAATGATATTCGCTGTCGCTGGAACGAGTTTCAGTAATTCCCGGATGGCGCTGTTGGTGCGACTGTGCGCTTTAGCCTCGAGCAGCTGGCCCAAAAGCACTAAAGTCAGGATGACGGTGGCGGCCTCGAAATACACATGCACGACCCCCATGCTCTTAAACTGCGCGGGAAATATTCCGGGAAACAATAAGGCGGCGACACTAAAAATAATGGCTACACCGGTCCCGAGGCCAATTAGTGTAAACATATTTAAATGCCGTGTTTTGACCGAGGTCCAGGCGCGTTCGAAAAACATCCAGGTCACCGCGATCACGGGAATCGAAAGTATTAGCTGTATCCAGTTCCACGTCTGCATCGGAAAAACATCCTTTAGCGGATTGTTGGGCAGCATATCGAGCATCGCGATCAGAAATACCGGAATAGTAAATGCAACAGCGATTTTAAACTTCTTGCGTAACTGCAGGTATGTGGTATCATCTTCCTGATCCTGAGGCTCCATAGCTACCAGGTCCATCCCGCAGAGCGGGCAGCCGCCGGGAGCGTCTTCAACTATTTCAGGATGCATCGGGCAGGTGAATTTGACGGCTTTTCGCTGAATTGTGGGCACCTTCTCGAGGTTCATGCCACACACGGGGCAACTGCCTGGTTTGTCATAAACTTTGTCACCTTCGCAATGCATCGGGCAATAATAGGTTCCCGGTGTATCGTCGTGTGTAACAGTCGGTTTTGAGGATGTATGGTGGTGATGAGACGCGGAATCAGATTTTGCGTGATGTCCTTCCGGTGCAATCTGGTATTTGCTTTGCGCTCCGCCCAATGCGTCCTGAAGTATTGTCAGTGGCAGATGTTTTTCCATCGTTAACACGGCGGTGCTGTTATCTTTAGAAACTTCTGCTTCGGAAATTTCGGGGATTGAAAGCAGTTTTGATTTGACCCAGGCTTCACAGCCCGAACACGTCATCCCGTTAAGTTGATAGGTATGCTTCATCATTTAAATTTTACACGGCAAAGTTCAGGATTCCATTGTGTGAACTATTATACAATTCGGGAAAGTATCTGCAACATTTATAGTTGATCGAGTGGTTTCCTCTTTTGTTCTTTCAGCTCCTTAAAATAGGTAGGGGTTAGACCGGTGACCTTTTTGAATTGTTTTGTCAGATGCGAGGCACTGCTGTAATTCAGCAGACCGGCTATTTCATTCAGGTTCATTTCATCATAAACCAGTAACTCTTTGACGCGTTCAATTTTCTGGATGATGTAATAATGTTCAATCGTGATCGACTCCTGCTGCGAAAATAAACTGCTGATATAGCTGTATTCATAACCGATCTGTTGCGCCAGGTATTCCGAAAGATTTGTCTGTAAGAAGTTATCCTTTTGATAGATCAATTCGATGATCAGGGTCTTGACCTGTTCAATGATGCGGCTTTTTCGGTCATCGATGATTTCAAATCCGTGGTGCCGAAGCAGGGTGTCCAGCCGTTCAATTTCGGGTTTGGTAAGAGTGGCCGCGAGTTCGACCAAGCCAAGTTCGACCGAAACCAGTTGCAGCCCGAAGTTCTCCAACTCTGACTTCACCACTGCTTTACAGCGGTTGCATACCATATTTTTGATGTAAAGTTTCATGGTGTATTTCCCCCCGCAAAAAGGTCTTGTCAAGGTTTGGTAATGTGAAATTGCGCGGCTCACGAATTTAACTAAAAAATATATAAAAGCGGTCCGACGAGATCTAGTAGATTATTTGATCCAATATTTTTAACCGATGACACACTAAATTGAACAGC
>CAZLWZ010000188.1:0-4271 GCA_964563275.1 uncultured Flavobacterium sp. | reverse complement strand
AATTGTATGGAACAAATTCCCATAGTCCTTTGGGTTTTCCCCTTTTGCGACCAGTGCATTCCAGATTCGTGCGCCGTCGAGGTGAAACTTTAGTCCGTTTTCATCGCACACAGCCCGTATTTTTTTCAGTTCAGACATATTATAACATGCCCCGCCGCCTTTATTAGTGGTGTTCTCGACACAAACAAGGCTTGTCAGCGGACTATGATAAAAATCAGGCGGGTTGATCGCCGCTCTCACCTGTTCAGCGGCAATCATCCCGCGATCACCATCGATGAGCTGGCACGACACGCCGCTGTTGAACGAAACGCCGCCGCCTTCGAAATTAAAAACATGTGCCCATTTATCAGCAATGAGCTGGTCGCCCGGCTGCGTGAGTAATTTTATTGCGGTTTGGTTTGCCATAGTGCCCGAAGGAAAAAATAATGCGTCTTCCATCCCGAAAATCCCGGCCACATTCTTCTGAAGCGCATTCACGGTCGGATCCTGTTTATACACATCGTCGCCTACCTCGGCCCGAAACATGTATCGAAGCATTTCCGTTGTTGGTTTCGTGACGGTGTCGCTGACTAAATTTATTTCCATATAATCGAAAAGGATGTCTTATTTTTGTGAATTATTAGAAGCTGATCCTGCTGTATGCACACGAGCACCGAAAGGTGCGACCGGCGAAGCAATCTTTTTAACTTTTCTCATGGTTTAACCCGAATAAAAGTAAAAAAGGATGCCGCTTCTCCCAATAGCTATCGGGGCGGGCTAGGGCAGCCAATAGCAATCAGCATTACTACAAAACTATAACTATTTATGACAAATACCGAACAAATAAAAGGTATTGTGGAGCGCCTTGGTGCGTTGAGGAGGTATCTTTGACGTCGATAAGAAACTAATCGAAATCACAAACGAGGAAGAAAAAACCCTGGCACCCGACTTCTGGAATAACGCCCGTGAAGCCGAGGCATTCATTAAAATCCTGAGATCCAAAAAGAAGTGGGTCGAAGATTACGACAAAGCTGTAATATTAGCCGACGAACTTCAGCTCGCTTACGAATTCTACAAAGAAGGCGAAGTAAGTGAGGAAGAACTCGACGAAATTTACAATTCGGCTAATTCCCATATCGAAAACATCGAATTCCGCAATATGCTTTCCGATGAAGGGGACACTCTAAGCGCGGTTCTTCAAATTACGGCCGGCGCCGGCGGTACCGAGAGCTGTGACTGGGCCGAAATGCTGATGCGAATGTATATGATGTGGGGCGAAAAGAACGGCTACAAAATCAAGGAACTGAATTTTCAGGCCGGTGAAGTTGCTGGGATCAAGACTGTCACTATTGAATTTGAAGGTGATTATTCGTTTGGCTATCTGAAAGGCGAAAACGGTGTGCATCGCTTGGTTCGCATATCGCCTTTTGACAGCAATGCGAAGCGGCATACGTCATTCGCGTCGGTATACGTCTACCCTCTTGCCGACGATACTATTGAAATCGATATCAACCCTGCCGATATTTCATGGGAAACCATGCGCTCAAGCGGCGCAGGCGGCCAGAATGTGAACAAGGTCGAAACGGCGGTTCGTCTTCGCCACCACCCGACCGGAATTATCATCGAAAATTCCGAAACAAGGTCTCAACTTGACAACAAGACCAAGGCGATGCAATTGCTGAAGTCGCAACTATACGAAATCGAACTTAAAAAGAAGCAGGCGTTGCGCGATGAAATCGAAGCCAAGAAGATGAAAATCGAGTGGGGATCGCAAATCCGTAACTATGTCATGCATCCGTACAAGCTTGTTAAAGACGTCAGGACACAATATGAAACCAGCGATGTTGAAGGCGTCATGAATGGCGGAATAGATGAATTTCTGAAGGCCTTTTTAATGATGATGGGGCAAAAACAGGAAGAATAGAGCAAATCGTTTGCTGTCGGGGCTGTACTGGTTGTCAAGCGTCAATCGTGGTTTTGCCCCAATACTAATAATCGCGAGAAAATGTTCACGAATTGTTAGCTGTTCGAACTAATTTTCCTTTATTTTTACCTCCTGACGACCTATCACTAATTAAATGAGACTGTACTAATAGCCAAATTTAACCACAACAGTACCAATAGCAAGTTCATGAAAAGATATACAATTGCCGAAATTAACAATGTTCTAAATGGAACGATCCTGGGTGACGCGAGTGTAATGATGACATCTCCCGAGCAATTAGAATTGGCCACACGAGAACAGATCTCGTTCATTGGCCATAGAAAATATGAGAAGTTATGGCAAACATCCAACGCCGGTGCTGCCGTCGTTAACCGCGATATAGCAATTGAACCCGGCGAAGGCCGCGCCTTCATAAAAGTGGACAATGCCGATCTCGCCATGTCACAAGTTCTGGAAATGTTTGCTCCACCGCCTCCCGAGTTTGACGAAATGATTCATCCTTCAGCCGTTGTTCATAAAACAGCGTCAATTGGCGAAGGAACTCGAATAGGTGCCGGAGCTTTTATTGGCCCGAATGTAACTTTAGGAAAAAATGTAACAGTATATGCAAACGTTACAATACTCGACGAATCGACAATTGGAAACAATACAATATTATGGCCGGGCGCAGTGGTGCGCGAACGCTGCCAGATTGGAAGCGATTGTATTCTTCATCCCAATTCGACTATTGGCGCAGATGGATTTGGATTCAGACCATGTCCTCAGCGTGGATTGGTAAAAATTCCGCAAATCGGGACGGTCATTTTAGGCAACGGTGTTGAAATTGGCGCAGGCTCAAGCGTCGACAGAGGAAAATTCAGCGCAACTATACTTGGTGACGGATGTAAAATAGACAATCTGGTACAAATCGGCCATAACAGCCGACTGGGGAAATTTTGCATCATGGCAGGAAACAGCGGTCTGGCGGGCTCGGTAACACTTGGAGATGGTGTGATGATTGGCGGAAGTGCATCAATTAAAGATCACCTTACAATTGGCGATGGAGCAATCGTAGGCGCAGGCTCGGGTGTTGCTGCCGATGTTGAAGCAGGTAAAGTGGTGTTGGGGTATCCGGCAGTCGAAGCACGCAGCGCTTTGAAGCAGTGGGCCGTGCTGAAGCGACTCGCCAGCGAATCTTAAATGGAAAGCTTCTGCTTAAAGGAAAATACTCAGAATATAATACGTAATTGCTGCTAATACTGCCGACACCGGTATTGTTAGTGCCCATGCCCATAACAGACTTACCGTTACACCCCACCGGACTGCAGAAACCCGCTTCGTTAGTCCGGTTCCGATTATTGATCCCGTGATGGTATGCGTCGTACTCACCGGAACTTTCATATCTTCGGTCAGGTACAGCGTGAGTGCACCGGCAGTCTCAGCGGCCACACCTTCAAAAGATGTTACTTTCGTTATCTTGGAACCCATTGTCTTTACAATTTTCCAGCCTCCGCTTAACGTCCCAATCGCAATTGCAGAATAGCATGCCAATGGTATCCAAGTAGGCATTACACCGATCGTATCGCCCTGCGGCAGCCTGACCTGAAGCCATTCGGGCATAGCTGCAACCGAAGACCCGGTCGTATTGATATATACTGCTACGGCAGCGGCAATAATACCCATTACTTTTTGAGAATCATTCCCTCCATGGCCGAGGCTAAAAGCCGCTGATGACAATAATTGCATTTTTCGAAGCCAAAAGTCGGAACGGTTGTGGTTGAGGCTGCTAAAAACCAGACAGAACAACGAGATCGAAAGAATTATAAAAGCAACCAAAAACCATTTTATATTGTGGGCTTCTAATGCTACACTCCAAAACCGGGACGATGACCGCGGGTTTACAATATTGTCATAATATACCATCTGCCCTTCGACAAACCATATCGTGCCTGCCATCAACAGCACCGTGAAAATTTTGGTTGGAACGCTTTTCTGTGATGACCGCAGCAACCAGATCGACAATAGGTATGAAGCAATTGCACCAAGTAAAGGCGCCAATACAATAAATGCAATAATAATTAGTACACCTGACGGCAACTCACCTGCGTTGCCTTCAGCGTACCAATTAACAACATCAAATCCTGCGTGTGCGATTGCTGCTCCTGCAAAGCCGCCGATAAGGGTATGCGATGAACTCGACGGGATTCCTTGCCACCATGTTAATAAATTCCAGGTAATCGCGGCAATGACACCCGAAAGTACTACTACAAGGTTAATTTCCATCGTGTGCGCAGTTTTGGCTACAGTATCGGCAACACCAAAACCGAACACCCAGTAAGCCGCAAAATTAAAAAATGCGGCCCATATC
>CAZLWZ010000187.1:0-4288 GCA_964563275.1 uncultured Flavobacterium sp. | reverse complement strand
ACCACTAACGCGCGAAAACCAATTTTCGGTTACCGGGCGATGATTATGTCGATACTCGCTATCGCCTTCCTTTCAACTATTGTGTGGGGTCACCACATGTTTATCTCGGGAATGAACCCGTTCCTTGGTTCGGTGTTTACGTTCACAACCTTATTGATTGCAATTCCGTCGGCCGTTAAAGCTTTTAACTGGATTACGACGTTGTGGAAAGGTAACCTGCAACTCAATCCGGCGATGCTTTTCGCGATAGGAATGGTGTCCACGTTTATCACCGGAGGTCTGACAGGTATCATCCTTGGCGACAGTACCCTTGACATCAACGTGCACGATACTTATTTCGTTGTGGCTCACTTCCACCTGGTAATGGGGATTTCAGCACTATACGGAATGTTTGCCGGGATTTACCACTGGTTCCCGAAAATGTTCGGGCGAATGCTTAACAAAAACCTGGGCTACGTCCACGTGTGGGTTACCACGATTTGTGCCTACGGTGTTTTCTTCCCAATGCACTTTATCGGTTTGGCTGGTCTTCCGCGCCGTTATTATACGAATACAGCATTCCCATTGTTTGATGATCTTCAGAACGTCAACGTTGTAATGACAGTGTTCGCACTTGTAGGTGGAGCATTCCAGTTAGTTTTCCTTTACAATTTCTTCGTCAGTATTTTCTACGGAAAGCGCGCCGTTATGAATCCTTGGAAATCGAACACTCTCGAATGGACAGCTCCTGTAGAGCACATTCACGGAAACTGGCCGGGCGAAATCCCACATGTTCACCGTTGGCCATATGATTACAGCAAACCTGGACATGATATTGATTTCGTTCCGCAAAACGTTCCAATGAAGGAAGGCGAAGAAGAGCTTCATCATTAACAAATTTATTATACAAGAAACCTTTCCGTCTGGAGAGGTTTTTTTTTTGCTTTGAAATTGCCTATATTTAATATTCTACCAAAACTTTTGAATATGAAAGACCAAGCCAGCGATAAGGAACTTTTTAATAATAAAGAGGCGAACCAGTTTGAACTCCATTTTGATGAGGGTCCGGCCCTGATAGAATATGTTATTCGCGACAACAAGATTCACCTGACTCATACCGAAGTGCCGCAAAGTCTGAAAGGCAAAGGTGTTGCCGGCGTCCTCGTTGAAAAGGTTCTTCAGTATATTAAGGAAAAAGAAATGATCCTCGTGCCCATGTGTTCTTATGTGGCCCGTTATGTCGATAATAATCCGCAATGGCATTCGCTGCTCTCGGATGGTTATCAGATGTAGCAATTAATACGCAGCCATACCCATTTTGGCTATCTTTGCCAGATGAATGAAAATCTGAACCCAACGAACAATCATTTTAATCCCGAAGATTTTGATATCGAGAAGAAACTTCGCCCGCTGGCGTTCGACGATTTTGCAGGACAGGATCAGATACTCGACAATCTGAAAGTGTTTGTCGAGGCTGCAAATCAGCGGAATGAAGCGCTCGATCATACTTTATTTCATGGTCCGCCCGGACTAGGTAAAACTACGCTGGCTAATATCCTTGCCAACGAACTCGGTGTTGGTATCCGGATAACTTCCGGACCTGTTCTGGACAAACCAGGCGATCTCGCAGGCTTGCTGACAAATCTCGAAGAACGCGATGTTTTGTTTATTGATGAAATTCATCGATTAAGCCCTGTGGTAGAAGAGTATCTCTATTCGGCAATGGAAGATTTCAAGATTGATATCATGATCGAATCGGGGCCGAACGCACGCTCAGTGCAAATAAACCTAAATCCGTTTACGCTTGTTGGCGCTACCACAAGATCTGGATTGCTGACTGCTCCTATGCGGGCAAGGTTTGGTATTCAAAGCCGACTCCAATATTATACAACCGAACTTCTGACTTCAATTGTCGAACGAAGCGCCGCAATTATTAAAATGCCCATTACGATGGAAGCCGCCATTGAGATCGCTGGCCGAAGCCGTGGAACGCCGCGAATCGCCAACGCACTTTTACGTCGCGTACGCGATTTTGCGCAGATCAAAGGAAACGGAAAAATAGATATTGAAATAGCACGTTTCTCATTGCGCGCACTCAACGTCGATGCATTCGGACTCGACGAAATGGACAACAAGATATTGACTACGATTATTGAAAAATTTAAAGGTGGCCCTGTCGGTCTGTCAACTTTGGCAACTGCGGTTTCCGAAAGCAGCGAAACAATTGAAGAGGTTTACGAACCGTTTCTTATCCAGGAAGGATTTATAATGAGAACCCCACGCGGGCGTGAAGTGACCGAAAAGGCGTATAAACATCTGGGTAAAATAAATCCAAATATTCAAGGGGGATTATTTTAGAAAAATTCAGATTTCGGATTTCAGATTTTGTTGTGACGTAATCGAGCAATAAATTTCGTAAGATGACCACAAATGAACTTAAAGATCGTACTAAAGGATATTCAATTGCCATTATTGATTTGATAGAGCACCTTCCGGATAAAATCGCCGCCCGAGCTGTTGCCAATCAAATCGTACGATCGGGTACCTCGGTAGGAGCAAATTATCGGGCAGTCTGCAGAGCGAGAAGTGACAGGGAATTCCTGGCCAAAAGGGAAATCGTGCTGGAGGAAGCAGATGAAACATTATTTTGGCTTGAACTAATACGTGAAAAGGGTTGGATCGACAAATCAATAATTGAGAAACTTTGGAATGAAGGAAACGAACTGACCTCCATTTTTGCAGCGTCTCTTAAAACAGTTAAAGCAAAAATTCAAAAGTAAAGATTGGATTTTCCACCTCTGAAATCCTAACTCTGAACTCTAAAATCTGAACTCTGAAATCTAAAACCTGAACTCTGAAATCTAAACTCCAATACTCCTCTTTCATCAAATCCGAAGCCGCCCGCCTCGGATTCCTCTCGTGCGGTATTTCCAAAGCTGAATTTCTCGAAGAGGAGGCGCCGAGGCTCGAGCGCTGGCTGAATCGTAATATGAACGGCCAGATGTCGTATATGCAAAATCATTTCGACAAGCGGCTCGACCCGACATTGCTCGTTCCGGGTGCGAAAAGCGTGGTGTCGCTGCTGCTGAATTATTATCCCGAACAAACACAAAATCCCGATTCTTATAAAATCTCAAAATACGCGTACGGAACCGACTATCATTTTGTGATTAAGGAACGGCTCAAGGAACTGCTATACTCGATCCGGAGTGAAATTGGCGATGTCGAAGGCCGGGTATTCGTCGATTCGGCGCCGGTACTTGACAAGGCCTGGGCGGCGCGAAGCGGCCTCGGGTGGATAGGCAAGAACAGCAACCTTCTCACCAAATCGGTTGGATCGTTTTACTTTATAGCCGAATTGATCATCGACCTCGAACTTGAATACGACCATGCCGTGACCGATCATTGTGGTTCATGTACCGCATGCCTCGACGCATGTCCGACCAATGCAATCGTTGCGCCTTATGTTGTTGACGGCAGCAAATGCATATCGTACTTTACAATAGAACTTAAAGACAACCTGCCGGGCGAGATGAAAGGCAAATTTGACGATTGGGCTTTTGGTTGCGATATTTGCCAGGATGTGTGCCCGTGGAATAAGTTCTCAAAACCACATTCCGAACCGCTTTTCAATGCAAAACCTGAACTGCTGAACATGTCGAAGAAAGATTGGGAAGAATTAACGGAAGAAACTTTTAGGGTTGTATTTAAGGATTCGGCTGTGAAGCGCACCAAGTACGCGGGATTAAAACGCAACATCGACTTTCTGAAGTCGGCGCTGCCTTCTGTAGAAGTGCAATCGTCCGGTGTGGAGCCGCCGCGCGAGGGATAGAGGCAGGCACCGCGTGCAGCCGAAAGCCCGACCTGAAAGGTCGCGCCCGAAAATCCCATTTCGGTGTGGAGCCACTTCTTTTATTAATAAAAATTTCCTTATTCACCGGAGACTTCTACCTTTGTAGGTTCGAACAAAAGCTAGATAATGAACCAGTACAGCAAAAGAAGAGAAGCGCTTTTATACCACGCAAAACCGGCTCCCGGAAAAATACAGGTGGTCCCGACCAAGAAATACGCAACACAACGCGACTTATCGCTTGCCTATTCACCCGGAGTAGCCGAGCCATGCCTTGAAATCGCGAAAGACGTCAACAATGTTTATAAATATACTGCAAAAGGAAATCTTGTTGCGGTAATTACCAACGGTACTGCGGTCCTTGGTCTTGGCGATATCGGTCCCGATGCATCGAAACCGGTGATGGAAGGAAAGGCATTACTTTTTAAGATTTTCGCCGACATCGATGTTTTTGATATC
>CAZLWZ010000186.1:0-4298 GCA_964563275.1 uncultured Flavobacterium sp. | reverse complement strand
ATCTTCAAGGAAGTCTGTTGCTGCAATGCCTGCCAGATTAAGAACTGATCATCGGACAGGCTCCGCGAATCAACAGTAGCGTCGACGCGCATTGCAACCATAGTTTCGTTCTCAAGAAGCAGTGCGCCGGGCATCGCACTCCGGTACACATCACCGATCGCACACATATAGTACGAGGCTATCCATTTCCAGTGCTCGATTTGTTTCGAAGTCACCGTCGGTTCGTGATCCAGTATCTCGTGGATTTCCTTGGCATCATATAAGAGCGGCTTTATATGATGCCTGTCGATTGCAAGGCCAGTATAAATTTTGTTCCGGCCAAATGGCACCGCGACCCGCATTCCGATCTGGATAAAATCGTATTCGGTTTCCGATACCTTGTATGTGAAAGTTTTAGAAAGTGCAAGTGGCAAGACCACTTCGATAAAATGAGACATTAACTTGCTCTATTTGAAAATGATGTTACTGAACCCGATGCCAATACTGTGTCCGGCCTAACAATGCAATACCGATGTAGCCCCGGACTTTTAGCTTATTTACGTTTTCAAGGGTGATATAGCAGTCGTAGAGTTTGCCGTGTTTTGGATCGAGAATCTCACCGCCGTTGTACTCATCGCCATCTTTAGTGAGTCCTTTTAATACGGTCATGCCAAGAATCGGCTGGTCTTTGTATTCGCCAGGACATTGTACACATTTTTTATTTTTGTCGGCCGGGTTAAAGATCTCGACGACCTTACCGTAAATTTTGCCCTGATTTTCAAAGATTTCGATTATCGAAACCGCTTTACCGGTATTGTCGTCAATGGCCTTCCATTTTCCGATTACGCTTTTTTGTCCCACGAACAACGCCGGTACCATCAATATAGTCAAAATTAAAAATTTCTTCATAGCTGAATTATCTAAAAGCGTGAATTTCAAAGTTAGAAGAATATTGATACCGATTACATAAAAGAAACATAAAATCATTTACGTAAAGAGATTTTTTCGCCTAACGCGCTCGATAACAGCATCAAGTTCAAAACCTAAGAGCAGAATCATACAGTTGATCCAGATGTAGAACATCATTATCAGCAAGGTCCCGATCGATCCGTATAATTCATTGTATTGTGAGAAACGAACGACCCAGATCCCAAAAATGTACGAAAGGATAATTACCAGCACCGTGGTAAAAATTGAGCCGGTAGTAATAAAGGAACGGTTACGCGAATCTTTCGTGCCAAATTTGAACAGGATCGAAACCGTGATTAATATCATTAGGATCATGAACACATACCGACCCATGACTACCAGAGATATTTTATCACTGAACAGGTATTTGATTTTGAGTTCCTGAATAAAGACTTCAAAAATCACAATCATGGCGACGGTAAACAACAACAGAAATGAAAGCAAAAGCGACATTCCTGTGGCGACGGCGTATTGCCGCAGAAAGCTGCGTTTGATCAACACGTGGTGGGATGTTTCAAAGCCACCGAGTATAGCGTTCAGTCCGTTACTCATTAACAAAATTGATAATAAGAAACCGGTAGAAAGCAAGCCACTGTTACTGTTGCTCAGGATATCATGGATAATTACAGCAATCGCATCATAAGTCCGCGGAGGGACGCTGTCTTCTACGAACGAAAGAAAATCATACTGAAAATTTTCTATTGGAATAAAAGGAAGCAAATTCAGTATAAACAGCGCAAATGGAAAAAGCGCCATAAAGAAGTTAAAAGAAATTGCAGCCGCCCGGTAAGTCAAGGCGCCCTCTGCAATACCTATGACATAGATCTCGGTCAGGTCGTACAGCGACAGCCCTTCCAGCCATGGCAGCTTTACCGCTTTAAAACCGCGGACGATATTTCGGACTACCGGAATCTTCGCAAGCCTGTCTTCGATTTCCTGTGACACCTATTTATTTTTTTTGCAGTTTCGATCAGAATGCTTTAAGGCTTAGGTCCATGTTGTAAACGGAGTGCGTCAACGCTCCCGATGATATATAATCAACGCCACATGCGGCATATTCGCCGATCGTTTTCTCATTGATGTTGCCCGAGGATTCTGTCAGGCACCTGTCTCCTATCATTTCAACGGCTATTCTGGTCATCGCATAATCAAAATTATCGAGCAGGATCCGGAATACACCGTCGCTCTTCAAAATCTCTTCAACCTCCGAAAGGTTTCGCGCCTCGACAATAATCTTCAATTCAAGGCCGTGCTTTTTTAGATACTCCCTGGTTTTGGAAATAGCCAATGTGATTCCGCCGGCAAAATCGATATGATTGTCCTTTAGCATCACCATGTCATACAAGCCAAAGCGATGGTTTTCGCCGCCACCGATACGAACCGCCCATTTCTCAAGAGCGCGGATTCCGGGCGTAGTTTTACGGGTATCTAAAATTTTAGTTTTGGAGGTTGCAAGGATTTCTGCAAATTTTCGCGTTTTTGTCGCTATAGCCGACATGCGCTGCATTGAGTTCAGCACGAGCCGCTCTGCCATCAAAATTGAGCGTGAGCTTCCGCTAACATGAAAAACTATATCGCCGTACTTCACAGACTCGCCATCGGTAATCATCACATCAACAAGTAAATTGGGATCGACGTAATTGAAAATCATTTGGGCGAATGCCACACCGGCAATAATACCATCTTCCTTTACCAGCAACTTTGCTTTTCCTGTCGCAGAGTCGGGAATGCACGCAAGTGAACTGTGATCACCGTCCCCGACATCTTCGCGTATTGCATTTGCGATGGTAAGTTGTAATTCGTTCTGGAACTGTACCTCTGAAATCATTATTCAATTTTATGCTAAAGTAGGAATATTTTAGGAATAGGAAATTGATCGTGTACCAAAACAGGGATATCAAGCGAATCGCGTATTTTTACCAAAAAACCGGGGATGAATATCAAATTGATCGCTATCGGTAAAACCGATAATAAATCGCTACAGTTACTTATTGAAGAATATATCAGGCGGCTGTCTTTTTACGTCCGATTTGATGTTGAAGTCATTCCCGACATAAAGAACAGCAAGAGCCTCACCGAAGCACAGCAAAAAGATAAAGAAGGTGAACTTCTCCTTAGCAAGATCAACGCCACCGACCAGTTGTTGCTTCTGGACGAAAACGGCAAATCATTTTCAAGTGTGGCTTTTGCCAATGAACTGCAGAAGAAGATGAACTCAGGCGTGAAGACTTTGGTGTTCGTGATTGGTGGGCCGTACGGTTTTTCGGATGCTGTATATCAAAAAGCAATTGGTAAGATTTCGCTGTCGCCGATGACTTTTTCGCATCAGATGGTCCGTCTTTTTTTTATCGAGCAGCTATATCGCGCTTTTACCATTCTGCGTAACGAGCCGTACCATCATCAGTAAAATACTTAGTCGGGGTTGGTGGCATTCCAAAGGCGGATGCACTCCGTTGCTTCTTTTACATCGTGGACGCGCAGGATCTCTGCTCCCTTGCTCAGGGCAATTGTATTTAAAACTGTAGTACCGTTCAGCGCCTCCTGCGCATCGGTCTCCAAGGTTTTGTACACCATCGATTTTCTTGAAACCCCGGCAAGGATGGGCAGATTCAGGAGTCGAAGCTGATCCATCTTTCGCAGCAATTCAAAATTTTGATCGGTGGTTTTGGCAAAACCAAATCCGGGATCGACTATGATGTCGCTGATACCAACGGCCCGTGCCGCCGCGATACGCTCGGAAAAGTAATAAATGAGTTCTGTTGTAAGATCTTGATAATTGGTATACGACTGCATTGTTTGCGGAGTACCGCGCATGTGCATCATTATGTACGGCACACGCAGCTCTGCAACTGTTTCCAGCATTTTGTCGTCGAGCCGGCCGGCGGAGATATCGTTTATAACCGTTGCCCCATGTTCGACACAGGCGCGTGCGACGCCGCTTCTAAAAGTGTCAATTGACAGCAATGCCTCGGGAAAGTTTTTCAGTAAGACCTCTGTAACCGGAAGTATCCGCGACAACTCTTCCTGCTCAGTGACTTCGGCTGCAGAGGGCTTGCTCGAATAAGCACCCAGGTCGATAAACGTGGCGCCATCGGAAAGCATCTTCTCAGTTTGCCGAAGGATCTGGAGTTCGCTTTTAAACTTCCCGCCATCGAAAAAAGAATCCGGAGTGACATTTAAAATCCCCATTACCAGCGGATGGTCGAGCGGCACCAGACTCCCTTTACAATTAATCGTCATCGGTTTATTTAGGCTATTTTGATTCATCGGGGAACAATCGGCAGGTAACATTATGCAATCTAAAAATAATTCCTATTTTTGGAAAAGTTTGCAGACAAATATACACCAAC
>CAZLWZ010000185.1:0-4309 GCA_964563275.1 uncultured Flavobacterium sp. | reverse complement strand
CCTTTTCTTTTTCTTGTTTTTAATCAGCAGCGCTGTTATTACCGTCGCAACTGCTGCTGTAACCGCTATTTTGGCAACGAAGCTTTTTCGGTTATACTTCCACTCCGATGCCCAGCCCCGTTCTGCAAAAGTGTTTGGGACATATCCTTTCGATAAATCTTCGAGTAGCCCCTCGAACACATTAATCCTGTCGGCCAACACCAGCGGTAACCAACGGCCGTAACTCGATTCACTATATTTATAGGCCTGTCTGCGGATCGCGCCACTTAATCCTGAGGGAGGGACGGCAGTGCCAAAGACAGCGGTGGTGTTTGGACGCTCAACCGATTTAAGTATTTCGACGTTTTCGTCCTGCAATGGTGGACGCTCCCACGAGTAACCGCTATGTTCGTCGTCGGTGCGTTTTTTCATCGGGTATGTCGGGTCGTTTTCTGGATCAGCATCAATACCCCAGCCTTTGATATGGCTGTGGTCGCCACCTCTGATGTTTTCAAATTCAGAAGGCCTCGTTTCATCTGTAATCATAATAAATATTTTAGATTATTATTTCAATTTTATGTTGTAACCGACGGCGGAATTAGTACCGGCTTGATACAGTTGTCGAGTTTTCGCGAGAATATGTGATATCCTTCAGCGACTTCCTCCAGCGGAATCCGGTGTGTAATTAGTTCTTTAGGATTGATAACTCCTGATTTTACGTGCTCAATCATTCTTGGCAATAGCCGTTTCACCGATGCCTGATTTGCCCGTATCGTGATTCCTTTGTTTACGACATTGCCGATGGGCACCAAGGCATCAATTGGACCATATACGCCAACGATCGATACGATTCCGCCCTTTTTTACTGAATTTATCGCCCAGTGCAGCGCTGTTGTTGAACCGCCCTGTAACAACAGCTTTCGGCCCAGTAGGGTGTTCATTGTATCGCCGGCTGCCTCACAACCCACCGCGTCGATACACACATCCGCGCCAAGGGAATCGGTGGTTTTTTTAATAAAGACAACGGGATCTTCTAACGATTTAAAGTTATGCACTTCGCACTGCGCGTACTTTTGCGCAAATTCGAGACGGTAATCCAATTCGTCAATTACAATTACTCGTTCCGCTCCGAAAAGCCAGGCGCATTTGGCAGCCATAATTCCAATTGGGCCAGCTCCAAATACGACCACGGTGTCTCCTTTTTGGATTCCACCCATTTCAGCTGCCTGGTAGCCGGTTGGGACCACATCGGTTAAAAGTACCGCATCATCGAGGTCCATCCAGTCGGGGATGACAGTAGGACCGACATCAGCGTATGGTACACGGACATATTCAGCCTGTCCTCCGTTATAACCTCCGGCGGTGTGGGAGTAGCCGAAAATACCACCTACTGCCGTGGCTTCGGGATTAGCTTCATGGCAATTCCCGTAAAGTTCCTGTTTGCAGAAGGCACATTTTCCACAAGCGATGTTAAACGGAACCATTACTTTGTCACCGATTTTAACATTCTGCACATCGGAGCCAACTTCTACAATTTCACCGATGAATTCATGTCCGAAGGTTGATCCAACACGAGTGTCCGGCACCAAACCGTGATACAAATGTAAGTCAGAGCCACAGATGCAGCTGCGCAATACCCGGACAATGGCGTCGCCGGGATGTTCAATTTCGGGATAAGGTCGGTCGTGATCGGCACGGATTCTAAAGGGACCGCGAAAGTTCATTGCTAACATAATAATTTCTCCTTTCAGTTTAAATTAGACGTAGTGTTTGCGCGGAGCAAATGTGTAATTACTTGCTGCCGACAATCTTAAAGTTACAAAAAGCAGAGCGGGCATGGACTAATTTAACGATACTTTATAAACTGCTATAAGAGAAAGTGGTGCAATTTTATTGCTGTGGGAAATTGTTGTAGCCAAAAATTAAGAGGGTGGAGAATTAATTAATCCACGGCACATAAATACTGAAGGTGGCGCCTCCACCCGGACTGCTTTCTGCTTTGATATGCCCGTTATGGTTGGTCATAATTTTCCTGCATATCGCAAGTCCGATGCCTGTACCCGAGTACTCGTCTTTATCATGAAGCCGCTGAAAAGGTTCAAAAATCTTTTCTTTGTATTCTTCTGGAAATCCGATGCCATTATCTGCGACAATAATCTTGCAATAATCCTGATCAGGACGCCCTTCAAATTGAAGTACTTCTTTTCGTGTTGCTTTCTGAGAGTTAATTTTTATCACAGGAGAAACATCGTGACGACGATACTTTAATGCATTTCCAATCAGATTTAGGAAAAGCTGGCGGAATTGTGAGGGATAAACTGCAAGAACCGGAAGCTCGTCGGCTGAAACGATGGCATTTTCTTCCTGAATAATTTCGGCAAGATCGTCCAGCGCGTCGTCGATCAATAGGTTGATATCGCTAGAGGTATATTTTAATTTTGTCTGGGTGCTGGTTCGCGAATAGCTGATCAGATCATCAATCAGCTGCTGCATCCGATTGGCCGAAACTATGACGCGATCCAAAAAACCCTGCGAATCATCGGAAATATTTTTTCGGTCATTCGCCAAAATCAATTTGCTAAAAATCATGATCTTGCGAAGTGGTTCTTTCAGGTCATGGGAAGCAATCGAACTAAACGATGCCAGTTCGATGTTGCTGCGTTCTAGTTCATTATTTTTTGATTCCAATAATGCGTGTGCATTTTTGATTTCGGATATATCGGTGCATACACCGAGATACTGAACGGGTCGTCCGCTGTCATCGCGCTTAAAAATCATGTTACGTGATAATTGACACGACCAGCCATTTTTATTTTTTAATCGGAACTCAACTGCTTCCATCTCACCGGCACGGTTCTCGAGCATTAATTGGCGCTGCGACAGTACGCTATTAAGATCATCCTGATGTATGAGAGGTGTAAACAGATCAACATCGGCCGCAGCAAATTCTTCGGGTGTATAGCCTGTTGCCTCAAGTGATCTTCCATTTATAAAAATTATTCTGGCTTTTTCAAGATCATATATGTAAATCAGGTTTTGCGTAGTGTCCAAGACCGATTTCAGGAAAGCCTGTGAATCCTGCAATGCTTTTGTTCGTTGTTCAACCTGCTCTTCAAGAGCACTCGCAAAGCGCTTTTGCACATCGATATCCATGCAACCGCCTACGTAGCCAAGAAAAGTCCCGTCATTCGAATAACGTGGTACACCTTTCACTGAAACCCAGCGATAGGTTCCGTCGTGCTTTTTGAGTCGATATTCGCAGTAGAAGTCCGCATGCAAATCAAATGTCCGGCTAAAGGTTTTTTTTACCATTTCCCGGTCATCAGGATGTACAGTGTTCGTCCATCCGGTGCCAATTTCATCTTCCATGGTGCGGCCCGTGAATTCGAGCCACCCTTTATTAAAAAAAGTCGCTTTTTTTTGGGAGTCGGTAATCCATAATAATATGGGAGAACTGTTGGCAACGGTATGCAGGTATTATTCCTCTTCACGACAACTTTGATCGACCTCATTTCCAAAACTGAAAGTCAGCATTATTAGTTGATTTTCAGGCGTGTCCAAAATTTTCCTTCCACTGGCAAAAAGCAAATCATGTTTCGAATCTGATTTACTGCAAATTTCAATATTGTCAAAATGATCGCCGGCGTGTTTTAGCCCGCTTAACTTTTTGAATAAAAGCGAATTATTGAAGTTGGAATTTACCTGGTCAATGTTTTTGCTTACTATCTGTGGCGATGAAGTTTGAAAAATATCACAGTAAAGTTGGTTAGCAGTTACCACCTGAAGCGCATGATCCAAAACCAGCACAGGTTGCTGAATGGTGTTGACCACTGCTTGTGCCAGTATTTGAAATTGACCCGGCCCTTCTTTTACACCGGGGAGGTCGATCTCAGTTTTTCTGGCATCTGGGGATGAGTACTTACCCGAATATTTAGTGGATTTTTTTATGGACATGACGGCTTGATCGAGTCCAAAGATATGAAACGTGATGAAAAGCCAGGTCGATAATCGAAAAAGAATAGCACATTAACTCAATACAAATCCGGTTACCGCGGGAATGGTTTGGATATGGCCGATTATCGCGCCCACTTCTTTTTTTGTAACGCCGATTATCGTTAAGTCAACTTCGTAACCTTCGCCCGAAGGATTGACAGAAAGATTGGTAATTTCGAGTGTCGGGAACTCCCATAAAACCTCAAGGATTCTCGCTGTGATGTTTCGGTCACTGGTGCTTACGCGCATCGATCTCGAGCCGCCTTTAAGCGAAAACTTTTTCTGTACGATGCGCATCCCCCACAGTATTAACAAGGCTATCGCGGTTGCAACGCCC
>CAZLWZ010000184.1:0-4379 GCA_964563275.1 uncultured Flavobacterium sp. | reverse complement strand
GGATCTGGTGCCGCAAGGTGTGTAGGTTCGAGTCCTATTATCCGCACAAAGCTCCTCAACCGAGGGGCTTTTTTTATGGTGTTGCGCCGGCTTCAGCCACGGTTGCCAAATTTAAGATCCGTTTGCCGTCGCCGGGCTGTTCGCTATATCTTGCTGCGCAAGGATGCCGCTGCCATCCCTAACACAAACCCTGACCTGAACACCAAACTCCGATACATTTTTTGTATTTTCGCAGGAATAAAATTTCCATAATGAAACGTAAAATAATACTGCTATTGATGGTTGTAGCCAATTTTTCAGCGGCAACCGCACAAAACAAAGAACAATCAATGAACCCGTTTTTAAAAGCATATAACACACCGTACGATGTACCGCCGTTTTCCGAGATCAAAAGTGAACATTTCAAACCCGCAATTTTAAAGGGCATTCAGGACCATGCGGCCGAAATCGAAACCATAGCCAATAACAAAGCAGCGCCTTCATTCGAAAACACATTGCTTGCGATGGAAAATGCAGGTCAGCAGTTATATAAGGTCAGTTCGGTATTTTCAGTAATGAATGGTGCCAATACAAATCCTGAAATTCAGACGATCGCGCGCGAAATCTCACCCGAACTTTCCAGCCATAACGACAATATTTACCTGAACGACAAACTTTTCGCCCGGGTGAAATCGGTTTATGACAACCAGGCCAAATTAAAATTGAATGCTGAACAGGCAAAACTGCTTGAGAAAGTCTACAAGCGTTTTGTGCGAAGCGGCGCAAATTTATCAGACTCGGATAAGGAAAAACTCCGAAAATTAAACAGCGAAATTTCATTAACGGCTTTGAATTACGGTCAGAATATTTTAGCCGAAACAAACAAATTCGAATTGGTGATCGAGGATCCGAAAGATCTTGCGGGACTTCCGAAAGAACTTATCGACATGGCCGCCGCCGATGCCAAAGCAAAAGGTAAAGAGGGGAAATGGGTGTTTACTCTGGCCAATTCGAGCGTGATGCCGTTCTTGCAGTACAGCGCCATTCGGCCACTGCGCGAAAAGATCTGGAACGCGTACCAGCTTCGGGGCAACAACAACGACGAGTTCGATAACAAGGAAAACGCGGTCAAGTTGGCCAACCTTCGTTCACAACGCGCGAAGCTACTCGGTTATGAATCGCATGCCGCATATTCGCTTGAAGAATCGATGGCGAAGACCCCGGATAACGTGATGAAACTTCTAAGAGATCTTTGGCAACCCGCTATCGCAATCGCTAAGAACGAAGCAGCCGACATTCAAAAAATGATGGACGCCGACGGAATAAAAGACAAAGTCCAGCCGTACGACTGGCGTTACTACACCGAAAAAATCCGCAAGCAGCGTTTCGATCTTGACGAACAGGAATTAAAGCCATATTTCAGTCTGGAGAATGTCGGTAAAGGTGTTTTTGACGTAACTGAAAAATTATTTGGCGTAAAATTTAAGCCGTTGAAAGATGTACCAACATATCATCCCGACGCCTCGGTTTGGGAAGTGACCGAAGCCGACGGCAAACACATCGGAATTTTGTATATGGATTTCCATCCGCGGGAATCAAAACGCGGCGGCGCCTGGATGACATCATTCCGCAGTCAGAAATATGTTGATGGCAAAAGACAGGCTCCGGTAATCGCAATCGTGTGCAACTTTACCAAACCGACTGCCGATGCTCCGGCGTTATTGACCTTCGATGAGGTTACGACATATTTTCACGAATTCGGTCATGCGCTGCACGGACTTTTATCAGATGTGAATTATCGAACATTATCCGGAACCAGCGTTTCACGTGATTTCGTAGAGCTTCCGTCACAAATCATGGAAAACTGGGCGGCCGAACCGGAGGTTTTGAAAACCTACGCTAAACATTATAAAACCGGCGAAGTCATTCCCGATGAATTAATAGAAAAATTACAGAAAGCTTCAACCTTCGATCAGGGATTCGCTACAACCGAATATCTCGCGGCGTCATTCCTCGATATGGCATACCACACCCAAACTGAACCGATCACAACCGATGCAAACTCATTCGAAAAAGCGGAAATGGCAAAAATAGGCTTAATCGACCCAATTATTCCGCGCTATCGAAGCACGTATTTCAACCATATTTTCTCAGGCGGATATTCGGCAGGATATTACAGCTACATCTGGTCTGGCGTGCTTGATACCGATGCGTTCGAAGCATTCAAATCGACCTCACTTTTCAATCCGGAACTTGCCAAGTCATTCCGTGAAAATATCCTCGAAAAAGGAAATACCGAAGATGCGATGATTTTGTACAAACGTTTCCGCGGTAGCGAGCCAAGTATCGAACCGCTGTTAAAGAAACGCGGCCTCGACAAAAAGAAGCCAACGTCGACATTACAAAAAATTAAAGGATAAAATTAACCCGGAGTAGATCCGAGTTTTTTTGTTGCTAGCCGTGATAGACACGCGATGCGGTGATTTTTCCGTCTCGAATGTCAAGTACTTCGGCAACGAGCATTTCTTCTTCACCTTCAACGGTTCTGATATATTCCATAAATATGCGGTCGCTGTTTGCGGTTAACGATGTCACTTTATATCGCATCGTTGGCAATCTGTCAAATGCATCCTTCCACCAGTCGTGAAGTGCCGGTTTTCCTTTTATGAGTCCGCCGGTTTCTGGCTTGCGGATTTTCAATTTCGGACTGAAATGCTCAGCGTGGTCATCGTAAAGTGACAACAGTTGGTCAAGATTATGAGCGTTGAAGGCATCAAACCATTTAAAAGCAATCGATTGGTTGCGTTGTGCGGGCATATTTTTCTTTATAAAATCGGACAAAAAATCCCGACTCGCGCCGGGATAAATTTCTATGTGTTTTTCAAATTGATTATTTCCTGTTCGGTAAGCAATCGCCAGTTGCCGCGCGGAAGATTCTTTTTTGTCAGTCCGGCAAATGACACGCGGTCGATCCGTAAAACATTATAATCAAGATGTTCAAAAATGTTACGGACAACTTTAATATTCGACGTCCTTAATTTTAAACCGATTTCAGTCTTAGGTTCGTTTTCGATATACGTCACTTCCTCAACGCTGACTTTATGATTGTCGATCGTCATTCCGCGTTCTATTTTCTCGAGATCTTCAAACTTTAGGTTTTTATCCAATGAAACCTGATAAATCTTTGACGATTTCTGATTCGGCAAGCTGAACTTCCGGATCATATCAGTATCGTTCGTAAACAATAACAGTCCGGTTGTGTTTTTATCCATCCGGCCAACAGGGGCAATTTTAGCTTTTGTAGAACCTTTTACCAATTCGAAAACGTTGCGGTATTCATTGCCTTCGTCTTCGGCGGTCGTAAAATTTTTAGGCTTGTTCAGCAGGATGTACTCTTTCTTTTCCGGCGTCAAAATCGATCCGTCAAAATTCACGACATCAGTGGGCTTTACCAGATAACCCATTTCGGTTACGGGAATACCGTTGACTTTCACATTCCCCGACTGAATATAAATATCAGCGTCGCGACGAGAGCAAACACCCGAGTTCGCGATGTATTTGTTTAAGCGGATTTCATCTTTTTCCTTGGTGCGTTTCGGAGCCTGATTCGGTTTTTTTGCCGGTTTATCATTAAAAGGTTCAGCGGTTTTTGCCGCACCTTTTGCAGTCGTTGGTTTTGCTTTTTTAGGTCCTTGCGCGCGTTTCGCCATCGCAGGTTTTGGCGCCGATTTGCGGGCTCCGCCGGTTCTTCCTGAAGCGCTCCTTTTGCCGCCTCCGTCATTCTTGTTCATCAGATTGTAATTTATTCATCTGCCCAACCTTATTGCCAGGCATTTGCAAAGGTAAGGTTTATTTCGGCTGATTGGTGTTCGGGTTGTTTTGGGCGTTGCGAAGGCGTCGAAAATTCTGCATTACGGAAAAAACTACGCGCCTTCGCCGGGCTGTACGCTATATCTTTCCCTTGCTGCGCTGCGGGAAAGGATACCGCTGCCATCCCTAACGCGAACGTACATTTCAGATTTCAGATTTCAGATTTGGAGGAGGTGATGGGCGTGAGGTTAATTTTAATAAATTTTATAACGCAACAAAAATATGCCGTTCGATAAATATGCCGCTCCTACGGAGCTCAACCCCTGATTGATATGATTTCTATGATTTGGCGCTCCTATAAATATTGCGCTCCTATTGAGCTTGACACGATTCCCTTCATCAAAATAGTGGTTTTGCGGGGAATGCGGATATTTTATTACATCACCCTCGGTGGGCCAACTTTAAACTTTAAACTCTTTAAACTGTGAACTAGTTCCTAACTCAACAAAATCTTCTTCCCATGCCATAAAACCGACGGATCGATCAGAATGATACTGAAAACCCCGGCGACGATCAGCACCACGTTCGGA
>CAZLWZ010000183.1:0-4388 GCA_964563275.1 uncultured Flavobacterium sp. | reverse complement strand
TAATGTTTGCCGCGATGTGTTTTTACATGCCTACCATTTCCCTAAGTAATTCAATATCCTACACCGTTCTCAAACAATCGGCTGGCGATGTGGTTAAAGATTTTCCACCAATCCGTGTTTGGGGGACGATAGGTTTTATAGCAGCAATGTGGATTACCAATCTTACTGACAGTAAGGCAACTGCTAACCAATTTTATATTGCCGGTGTAGTAGCTCTTGCGCTTGCTATTTATGCACTCACACTTCCCAATTGTCCACCAGCAAAGACACTCAGGGAAAATACTTCTATATCTGAGACACTTGGCCTTGGTGCATTTCGACTTTTTGCGTCATATAAAATGGCGTTGTTTTTTATTTTCGCGATGTTTTTAGGTGGTGCGCTGCAATTAACAAATGCTTATGGGGATTTGTTTTTAAGTGAATTCGAGCATTTCCCAAAGTATGCCACATCGTTTGTAGTGGAACGGTCTACAATAATTATGTCGATATCGCAGATATCGGAAACCTTATTCATCCTTGCGATTCCTTTCTTTTTACGACGCTTCGGTATTAAGCAGGTGATGCTATTCAGTATGTTGGCATGGGTCTTACGGTTCGGACTGTTTGCTTACGCTGATCCGGTAGAAGGTCTATGGATGATCATTTTGTCCTGTGTAGTATATGGGATGGCATTCGATTTCTTTAATATTTCAGGCTCATTGTATGTTGATATCAATACAGAAGCTAAAATACGATCGTCTGCCCAAGGTTTGTTTATGATGATGACAAACGGTGTTGGAGCGGTGCTTGGAAGTGTGGTCGCAGGATGGGCGATTGAAATGTATTTTACAAAGGCGTATACCAACATATCTGATCTGGCCGCGCATCTCGAAACAGTGCCAGAAAACAACCACCTGCTACAATTTATTCAAAACACCAAAAAAATAACCGTTGGCGCCGACGGACGCCTTAGCGAAACTATTTTTATGAAAGATTGGCCAAACATTTGGCTTGCTTTTGCCGCTTACGCGCTAGTAATTGCAGTAGCGTTCGCCATTTTGTTTAAACATAAACATGACCCTAAAGCTATTGAGAATTTTAGTCATTGATCGACGTAGGAGATAATCATAGCATTACCGCTTCATGGCGAAGTGACCTCGCAAGGTTCTTCCGTCCTCCCGAATAACCACAAACCAATAATCGGTAGATAAAAGCGGTTGTCCGTTCAATGTGCCATCCCAGCCGGGGGAGTCTGGCAGGAAGCCGGTTATCAACTTGCCATAACGATCATAGATATATGTTTGTAGGTTTGGCTCAAGTTCCGCAAACCGAACCCGCCAATAATCATTATACCCGTCGGCATTCGGTGTGAAAAACTTTGGATACGACAAGATATATACTTCTTGTTGGTCATCGCCGCATCCGTTTAAATCTTTGACAAATACTGTATACACTCCCGCTGTCAGCCCTGTAAAAATATTTGATGTTTGGAAGTTTATATCATCGAGCGAGTAAGCATAATCGCCTGTCGAAGCATTTTCGAGTTCGACAGTGATACTGTTTTGATTATCGGTCCAGTCAGCGACCGTAATATTGGTGATAACCGGTGCAGCCGATGGATAAACGGTAAATGTTTTAGTAGTTGAGCAGCTTCCGCCCGGATAATTATTTGTAACGATCACCCAATAGGTCCCCGGTGCGTCGACAGTAATTTGACGCGAAATCTGACCTGTGGACCATTCATACGAACTGAAGCCAGCTGGAACGCTCAAAGTTGCAGTTCCGTCGATACAAACGGGAACTTCATCGTCTATTTGGAACTGTGGTGCCGGATTTATTACTAAGTTGAAAGATGTTACTTCGTGACAACCGGCGCTGTGCAGTACTCTTACAAAAACTGTTTCACCCGATGAAGAATAACTGGAAGGTGTCGAAATCGCATTGACGTCATCCTCGGCATCCTGTTCAGAGTTATGGAAGGAAACGGTAAGGGTAGTTGGATCCTGATTAGTTATAACTGCGGGAATCTGATTAGTCAGGTTAAAGGATACGATCCCGTCGTTAGACTCGTCATCACATTCTATCATATCGCCCGGGGCGGTCGCCGTCACGATAGCAGGCAATTCGGACACATCGAAATTTCCCGGCTTTATCACGCCGCACGCATCCTGAACTGTAATTTCATAGTATCCTGGTTCCAGGTCGGTAAAAGTATTATTGTCGCCGTTGTCTACTATAAACGGAACGCCATCTTTTTTTACGATTTTGTAAATCAATGGCGCTACGCCGTTTGTTACGATCTGCACATCGGCAAACAATCCGCTACAGCTAACTTTCAGTATTTCCAAAATTTGAAATTCCCCATCAAATGTGAATTCGTGTAACACCTCCCAACAATATTTAGGATCCGGTGTCCCGCTTTGAAAGCTTTCGAAACTTTTCATTATTCTGAATAAACCTGTCTGGGTAATATTCATTGTGGTGGCGTTGGCCTGAATTTGTCTTGCCGTGGTGGCATCAGGCACGACACCGTCGACGTACGGCGTTCCATCGGAAGGGTGGCCCCACGAATCGATAATAGGATAGTATCGCTGCAACCAAAATTTCGGCACTCCTGAATTACTGGAATGATTGAGGGTGAGTTCAAATGTCCCGCATTGCGGCGTGATGCTATAAGAACTGGCGGTGACAGTATAACTTGAGATGTACCTTGTAACAGTGTTTTCTATGCCACAATTATCGGTAACGGCGAAAGTATAACTTCCCGCAGGTATGTTGCCCATGTAAAAAGCACCATTTGATGCGATATTGAAACTAACGTCATACGGAAGTGTACCGGCGGTGAACGCTGCTGGTGCCGCCGTCAGAATTACTGAGGTAAGCTGGGTGTTATTTCCTGTTAACCTAATTGACCCTATCCCATTGGATTCGCAGTCGGCTCTGGAAGCCCCCGATATAGAAGTCGCAAGATCAGGAACAGTAAATTCATATGGTTGATAGGTGTTACCGCAGGTATCGGTTAGTACGATTGTATAATTACCGTTTAGCAATTCCGGAATGACAAGTTTGCCCTGAGCGTTTATAAAAGCTGATACGTCGTCCGGCAGCGTATTTGGGTAGGATGATGGAGCAACGGTTATGGTTGCGGATGCAATTTGAAATCCGGGTATAAGAATTTCCACGCGGCTTCTATAAGATTCGCATCCCGAGAAAGGGTAAAAAGCCACTGACGGAAACGCGGGAATGTCTTCCACAACTACTGATGCGGTGGCCGTGTTTCCACACGCATCGGTCACTGACACAGCGTATTCGCCAAAAGGCACCGGATTCGTTGTATTTCCATAAGAAACCGGGGAATTGACGAAGTTCGGATGCGCAGTATTAAATGCCGTCGCCGAAAATCCCGTGGGTGCTTGCGTGAACGTCACCGTAAAAGGCCCGAGGTATCTTGATAATGCTGCTCTTAAAAAGTAGGTACCGCAATTAGCAGGTACTGCTGACAACGTTACTCGAAGCGTTGCCTGGATAGAGTTGTCGTCCTGAGTAAATGTGCCGCCGCAGTTGTCTGTAACTGATAAAGTATAGGTAAAAAGCGCCCCGTTAAAGGATGGCATAACCGTAGATGCATTAAATTCAGTCTCTGGCCCGGTTGAAACCGTCTGGTTTATCGTAATCGCAGTGCTGCCATCCGGCGGGAAAATTGTGTATGTAAGGTTCAGCGGATAATTCAGCACTGAACTATCTGAGGAAGTCAGTGTGTTAGTTACTGTGACGCTGTCGCACGACGGAAGCACATTTGCCGCCGTACCTGTTCCTACTGTAATCTGCGGCGCGCCTGATACCAAGGTGAACGTCTTTACCGATCCCGCACCACAATTGTCAAAAACACGAATTTGATACACACCGGCAGGAACGTTGGTGAAAATAGGTGAGGGTTGCGGTGGTACGGTGACAGGCCCCCAGAAAATTTCATATAATGCCGCTACTCCTGTGTTAACTGAAATGATAATGTTGTTACTGTTGCCGCATCCGTTTGCCACACTGGTGATGTCATAGTCTAGGATCGTAATATTGTTGGTAATGGTAATATCTACCGACTGAGTATTCATTAACGGCCCGAGTGTTTGCGTTGCTATGACGCGATATGTGCCGCTTTGCAGGCCCACTGCCGGATTCGTAGTTGAGACGGGGGTTGTCAAATCCGGTAATTTATAAACAACAAAACTTATCGTTGCCAACGGGTCAACGCCGAGCACGGTAAATGAAATTGTGCCGTTCCCGAAACATGTTTCATCGGTCGCTATTGCATTTAAAGTAAAAGATGGTAACTGCGCATGTACATTGGGTGACTGTAATAGGAGGAATGTCACTAGCAGCGCCGACATGTGTGTGATCGAGCAAATGCTATC
>CAZLWZ010000182.1:0-4399 GCA_964563275.1 uncultured Flavobacterium sp. | reverse complement strand
ATGTTGCGTCGGCCAAAGTTCTGCAGAAGTGCGGACTTCAACATGTAAACACCTTCATATATGATGGAGCCGATGAACTTTGGTTCGAAATCAACAATCCAGCGTTATAAATAAGATCGGTTAACACCCATTACTCCGTCAACTTCGCAATGTAATCGCCAGAAAGTGCAGCCGTCGCTGTGGCTTTTTGTACTATCTTTGCGCGTTCAAAAATCGGGCGCAGCCTCTTATATTTTTTTATGATCACAGTTAATGATATTTCGGTACAATTTGGCGGAACCACACTTTTCAGCGATGTCTCTTTTGCAATAAATGAAAACGATAAAATAGCCTTGATGGGCAAAAATGGCGCAGGGAAATCAACGCTTTTAAAAATTATTGCGGGTGTTGGAAAGCCTTCGACAGGTAATATATCGGCTCCAAAGGAAGCTGTAATTGCCTATCTTCCACAACATTTGCTAACAAAAGACGACGCGACTGTCTTCGAAGAAACATCGAAAGCTTTTGCCGATTACTTTGAAATGAAAAACGAGATCGATCATCTGAACGAGCAATTGACGATCCGCACCGATTATGAAAGTGACGACTACATGAAACTGATCGAGCGCGTGTCGGAAGTAAGCGAAAAGTTCTATTCGATTGAAGAAATCAACTACGAAGCAGAAGTAGAAAAGGTTCTTAAAGGATTGGGTTTTGTGCGTGACGATTTTAACAGGCCCACATCCGAATTTTCCGGTGGATGGCGGATGCGTATCGAACTTGCCAAGATTCTGTTGAAAAAACCCGACCTGATTTTGCTAGATGAGCCAACGAATCACATGGATATTGAAAGCATTCAATGGCTGGAGGAGTTCCTGATCAATTCGGCAAAAGCAGTTATCGTGATTTCGCACGATCGCGCATTTGTTGACAATATCACAAACCGTACGATCGAAGTGACGATGGGCCGAATTTACGATTACAAAGCGAAATACTCGCACTACCTGGAACTGCGAAAGGACCGCCGCGCACATCAGCAAAAGGCGTTTGAGGAGCAGCAAAAGATGATTGCGGAAAACACCGAGTTTATCGAGCGCTTTAAAGGAACCTATTCAAAGACGCTGCAGGTTCAATCGCGTGTGAAAATGCTTGAGAAACTGACAATCGTGGAGGTTGATGAGGTCGATAATTCGGCCTTGAGGTTAAAATTTCCGCCTTCGCCAAGAAGTGGGCAATACCCGGTTGTTGTGTCAGGATTATCCAAAAAATATGGCGACCATGTTGTCTTTAAAGATGCGGATATGGTGATTGAACGCGGCCAGAAGGTAGCTTTCGTCGGCAAGAACGGCGAAGGGAAATCGACCATGATTAAAGCCATTATGACCGAAATTGACTTTGACGGAAAACTCGAAGTCGGCCATAATGTCCAAATCGGTTATTTCGCACAGAACCAGGCATCTTTATTAGACGAAAATTTAACGGTCTTTGAGACAATTGATCAGATTGCCGTTGGCGACATCCGTTCGAAAATCAAGGATCTGCTAGGGGCGTTTATGTTCGGCGGCGATGATACGACCAAGAAAGTGAAAGTATTATCAGGTGGTGAGAAAACAAGGCTTGCCATGATTAAATTATTATTGGAACCCGTAAATGTGCTGATTCTCGATGAGCCGACGAACCATCTCGACATGAAAACCAAAGATATTATTAAGGATGCTTTAAAGGATTTTGACGGCACTTTGATCCTCGTGTCGCATGACCGTGATTTCCTCGACGGGTTGGCCGAGAAAGTTTTTGAATTTGGCAATAAGCGCGTCAAAGAACATTTCGAAGATATCAAAGGCTTTTTGGCGAATAAGAAAATGGAGAACCTTCGGGAGATCGAAAAATAAGTAATTATTTTCGTACGGTCACCTTGTACACCGTTGACTCGAGAATATTGCTGTCATTGTCTTCGCAAAGCAGAAATGAAATCATGTCCTCGCCGGATTCATACAAAGTTATTCCTTCGAACTTATGGCTTTTCGATACGGTGCGCGTCTTGCCGATTTTCATTTTTTTAAGATTAATTTCTCCGATGATTGTGCCCACAACTTCTCCGTCATCATAAGCTGAAACTGTTTTTTCGGCAGTAGCCAAAAAGTATAAAGTATCTCCCACTAATGTTGCGTCGGTAAAACAGGTTTCGACACCGCTGAGTTTCGGCAGACGATATTCATTGTACATTATTGAGTAATCGAACCCTGTTATGTCGCCTGATATTGTAAAGATGCCATTCTTGCCCGATCCCTGATTGCCACGCTGGAAAAAGTACCAATGATCGCCGGAGTACACGACACCTTCTATATTGAAGTCGGCATCCGATATTTGCCCGAAACTCTTTAGCACGGCATAGAAGTCCGCCATATCATAAGTAGCTAAAACCTTTTTTGATGAGTCCTCAATCGTAAACATCAGGTTTCGGTTGGTGGTCGATCCTGAGCCGAAAACGTAAATTGTATCATTTACCGATGTGATAGCCTCGAGATCTGCTTTTTGCGGTTTTGGGATATTTTCCATCACATCGCTGTCAAACAACGGCGTTTTTAAAAGAGAATCAGAAGACAAGTTGTACTCGTATAGAAACCCGGCATTATCGGAAATCATCATGATCGCGTTGTTTTTATATATTAAGCCCGATGCGGAGCCAAGGCCTATGATATGCAGGAAGATTTCAAGTTGTAATTTTTTCATCCGATTGCTGACTTTCTATTTAGAATTTAAATATAAATTTATGTAAAGATACATTATGAAAACATTAGACACCTCACGATATAAGATCATCGACAGGATTTCGCTCGCTGACGTCAGCACCATTTCCGCCCTGCAAAATACCGATGACGAGATTCAGGAAATGCTTCATGAAACGCGCGAAATTTTAAGTCGGTTACAGGAATCGCTTTACGCGCAGGGACGCTACAGTGTATTGATAATCCTCCAGGGTATGGATACATCGGGAAAAGACAGCCTGGTACGTGAGGTTTTCAAAGAATTTAACGTTCGCGGAGTGACCGTTCATAGTTTTAAAAAGCCTTCTGAAGCAGAATTAAAGCACGATTTTCTGTGGCGCCATTACGTGGCACTGCCGCAAAGGGGTAAGTTTGGTATTTTCAACAGGTCACATTATGAAAATGTGCTCGTCTCGCGGGTACACCCGGAAATCATCCTGCAGGAAAATCTTCCGGGAATTACTTCGGTCGATGACATACCCGACGATTTTTGGCAAATGCGCTTTCGCCAGATTAACGATTTCGAAAAACATCTGACAGAAAACGGGACCATAGTGCTAAAATTGTTTCTTCATCTGAGCAAACGCGAACAAGCCCGAAGGCTTCTGCGACGCATCGACAAGGCCAAGCATAACTGGAAATTTTCTCCCGGGGATTTAATTGAGCGTGAAAGCTGGGACCAGTATCAGGAGTATTATGAAGATGCGATAAATCAGACCTCGGTTCCATCGGCTCCGTGGTACGTCATTCCAGCTGATGACAAAGGCTCGGCGCGTTTAATTGCGGCACGCATCATACTTGAAGAATTGAGAAAATATCCAATAGCAGAACCGGAACTGGATCCTGAAGTAAAAAGCCAACTCACACATTACAGGCAGATTCTCGAAAAGGAATAAAAAAAACGTGCCTGTTACAGCACGCCTTTCAAAATATAAGGGTTAGTTAGTTTACAGTTTGAAGCCGTAGGCAAGCCGCAGTGCGAGCTGACCGGTACCTTCTCCTACGGTACCATTGCTGTTTATCGTTGGGAAATCGGTATAGTGCTCGTAGCGCAGACTCAAATCGATATATTTGGTTGCATATCCGATACCAGGCGACAAAATAAGCGAAGTGCCACTCGTTCCTTCATAGTAATCGCGGTTTGTAACGGCAAAACCCGCTCCGGCTTCACCAAGCAAGTAAAACTGGTCTTCCCAGATAAAAGCTTTAAATCCGGCTTTTACAGGAATAAACCCCAGGTCTTTCACATCATCACCTGCAAAAAGATTTGTAAATCCGGTAGTCAGCGTCAATGAATAGCGCTGCGTCAAATCGTACTGCAACCTGATATCGCCACCAAGCGCAAAATCATAAGGATCATCAAAAACGTACCCGGCGTTAATTCCAAAACCCAGACGAAAGCCCTGATCATAATTATCAATCGCATTCTGTGCACTTGCCGAAAAGCCGATTAAAGCAATGGTGGCCATTACTATTTTTTTAAATAAACTTAAATTTCTCATGATTGATTAGTTATGTTTTCGGTGCCAAAACTAAGTGCCGCTGGTTGAACTACACTTACATAATTCCCATATTTTACAGGCACTCGCAGCAAATCCAAATGTGTGACGCATCATTCTTATGCAGTAAGATGTTGAATCTCAAAAAATTAA
>CAZLWZ010000181.1:0-4404 GCA_964563275.1 uncultured Flavobacterium sp. | reverse complement strand
AGCGTCACTTGCGATTTCGCATCCGGACGTAAATATTTGATCTGGTTATCTTCGCGTCGCAAGGCCGCGAGTTCCTGAAGGAGTTTGTGCGAAAGGTCGAGTGCGAGCGGCATATAATCGTCGGTTTCATTGGTCGCGTAGCCAAACATCATTCCCTGGTCGCCGGCGCCTTGCTCTTCTTTATAGGCGCGGTCAACACCCTGATTGATATCCTGTGACTGCTCGTGGATCGCCGAAAGGATTCCGCACGAGTTCGCCTCAAACATGTATTCGCTTTTCGTATATCCGATTTTTCGGATCACATCCCGCGCAATATTCTGTACGTCAAGATATATTTTCGATTTTACTTCGCCGGCAAGGATTACCTGCCCGGTTGTTACGAGTGTTTCACACGCCACTTTTGAGTCGGGGTCGAACGCAAGAAAATTGTCTATCAGCGCGTCGGAAATTTGATCTGCGATTTTGTCGGGATGTCCTTCACTAACTGATTCTGACGTAAATAAATAAGCCATATAACTAAATGTTTTTTAAAAATTGATCGGAAAAAATGAAACCGCAGGAAACGCTAAAGGAGAGAAGGTCTGCTTTAGCATTTTTTAATGAGGTTGCAATCAGTCAAATTTTTCCTCTGTAATTTGTGCGACAAAAGTAGAAAAAGGAATTAGATTAAAAAAATCTACGCCGATAGTTTTAAATGTTTAGAACTGTGTTCATAATTTAACTATTCTGGTTTCCATATGGATGAAATAAATTTTACCTTAGGGGCTTCAACATAAAAAACTATATTATGAAAAAATTTTTACTTTCGGCAGCGTTTATGCTAGCAGTAGGCACCGCATCTGGACAGGTGTTCTCGGAGAACTTTGACACCTTCGCCGATTTGGCACCAGCGGGGTGGATATCGACCAATCAGAGTGTGCCAACGGGCACCGGAGCGTGGACTCAAGGAGGGGGAACTGCGTTTCCCGGAGGATCTTACAACGGAACTGAATTTTCATTCGCTTTGGTAAATTACACTAGTGCTACTGGTAATGGCACAATCAGTAATTGGCTAATTACACCGGTTATTTCGTTGGAAAATGGAGATGTAATTTCGTTTTACACAAGAAAGGGTGGTGATGGAACAGGTACAATTTACCCAGACCGGTTAGAACTGAGAATAAGTACTAACGGCGCCGCGTCAGTAACTCCAAGCGGAAGCGCTACAAATGTCGGAGATTTTACAACCCTTGCCGTCTCTGTAAATCCTGACCTCAATTCAACTGATTATCCATTTACTTGGACTCAATACACATACACGGTTTCGGGCTTGACAGGGCCAACGGACAGTAAACTTGCGTTTAGATATTTTGTAACCGATGGAGGAACGCTTGGAACCAATTCAGATATCATTGCTATAGATGCTCTTTCGGTTGACCGTGAACTTTCTACAGCCGACTTCTTCCGCAACAACTTCGCAATGTATCCAAACCCTGCGAAAGATGTGTTGAACATTTCTGCTAATACAGTTGAATTGAGCGCTGCAACCATTACCGATATCAACGGTCGTGTTGTAAAGCAACAATCAGTTAACGGTATGTCGGCAGAAATCAATGTAAGCGAACTAAACGCCGGCGTTTATTTTGTTTCGGTACAATCAGCTGAAGGAAAAGGAACAGCAAAATTTATCAAAAACTAGTAAACTCTGTAGTTTTAAGGACCCGCTTTCGAGCGGGTTTTTTTATGTGAGCAAGTTTCCAAATGTACCTCCACCATACGAATTTGCTTCCAGCAATGGTTGTCCAACTTTCCGATTTTCTAACTTTCCAACTTTAAACTTTAAAGTATATTTGCAGCAAACCTTTCTGGATGCCAAAGTTCATCGTAGTTTTTCTGCTTTTCGCATTGCCGTCAATTTCTCAGGAAAAGCGCGAGACGTTTAGCATTGAAGCCGATTATTTTCGCGGCAATATCTATAAACACACCGAATATATCAGCCACCTAATCACAGGACATCCCGAAGGTGTACTTATTAGTTTTAATAAACAAACCTATGGCGACAAAGAGTGGCAACAGGCATACAACTACCCTGATTACGGTTTTTCACTTCAGTACCAGGATTTTGAAAGCCACGCGCTTGGGAAAAGTTATGCGCTTGGCGTCCATTATAATTTTTATTTCCTGAACCGGCATCTGGTATTTCGGATATCACAGGGAATCGGGATGACTACCAACCCGTATGACAAGGAAACCAACTACAAGAACAATGCGTTCGGTTCCAAATTTATGAGCAGCAACCTTTTTATGCTGAACTATAAAAAGGAAAATATTGTCGGACGATTTGGCGTGCAGGGCGGATTGTTGTTTACGCATTTTTCGAACGGACGGATTAAATCACCAAATAGCGGAATTAATACCTATGCGATTAATTTGGGCGTTAACTATAATTTATCGGAAAAACCGGATTATATCGAAAGTGATTCGGTGCAAATGACAAATTACCGCGAACCGATCCGGTATAACCTTGCGTTGCGCAGTGGCGTCAGTGAAAGCCAAGTCACTGCGAGCGGACAAAAGCCGTTTTACCATATCAGCGTTTATGCCGATAAACGAATCGGTCGCAAAAGTGCGCTGCAATTCGGAACGGAGTTGTTCCTGTCGCAATATCTGAAAGAATTCATACGATATTCGTCGATCGCATTTCCCGACAAACCATATCTCGATCCTGAAACCGATTACAAGCGCGTGAGTATATTTGCCGGTCATGAATTGTTTATTAACCGGTTAACGATTGAAACGCAGGTAGGTTACTATGTGTATAAACCTTTTAAATATGAAAGCGATTTATACCAGCGCGTTGGTGCGAAATATTATATTACGCCGCAGATTTTCACCGGCGTTTCATTAAAAGCACATGGCGGGCGCGCGGAAGCACTTGAAGTCGGACTTGGCATACGATTATAATATGAAGAATTTACTATTGATGGTGTTGGTGCTGCTTTTCGCTTCGTGCGGATTGTCAGAAGATTGTATTAAAAGCAGCGGAACGCGGCAGACGAAAGACGTTGAGGTTTCGGCATTTGAAAATATTTATGTCTATCCGGGGATCGCACTTGTGGTAACCCAAGGCGATGAATATCAGGTAATGGTTGAGGCCGGGGATAATTTTATAGATCAGATAAGCGTGGAGCTAGACGGGAATTCGTTATTGCTGAAAGACCAAACCAACTGCAATTGGGTGCGCGATTATGGGCAGACGACCGTTTATGTGACTGCACCGAATATCGTTGAAATATATTCGAACACAAACCAGACGATTCGGTCAAATGGTGTTCTGACTTATCCGATGCTGCGGCTTTATTCGATGGATTTCTTCGGCGGAGTAGGTACTGGTGATTTCTTTTTCGAAGTCGATAACAGTCAGCTTGTCGTTCAAAGCAACCATGTTTCGGCATTTCACGTTAGCGGAAGCACGCAACAGTTGCTGCTAAGTTTTTACAATGGAAACGGACGTTTTGAAGGTGCCGAGTTTCTCGCAAATGAGATCATCGTTTTTCACCGCGGTGCCAACGACATGATCGTACATCCTGTAGAAACGCTGGCCGGGGATATTTACGGAACGGGAAATGTAATTTCGGTAACGCAGCCGACTAATGATCCTGAGGTAACAGAGCATTATTCAGGCCGGCTTCTATTTGAATAAAATGTCGCTATTTTGTGCGGTTCGCGTGAGGGATCGCAGCGGATATCCTTTTTAAATTTGGTATAATTTACCTCAAAAGCTGAATATAACTTTAAAAAGATAGAAGCGCAGAGCCCGACCCGTGTGGTCACGCCCAAATTCTACTTCTTGGTCAGCTCCCTGAAAATCGCCTCGAGATTCTTGTTCTTCTGATTGAGCTGTAACGTTTTTAATCCGTTGTCATGGGCAAAGTCGAATACCACCGGGCGCATATCTTTATCAGACGAAAACGTCAGTTCCCAGGTATTGCCGAACGTATTGCTCCAGGCTTTCAGGTGCGGAATTTTAGCGATGGCCTGCTCCTCGACGCGATAATCGAATTCGACTTCGATCACTTGTTCGGTATCGATTTTTAGCGTGTTCAGTTTTTTGTCGGTAACGATTTTCCCATTATTGATAATGATTACGCGGTCGCAAATCGCCTCGACTTCCTGCATGATATGCGTCGATAGAAAAACCGTCTTGTCCTTGCCGGCATTCTTGATCACATTCCGGATTTCAACAAGTTGATTCGGGTCGAGTCCGGTTGTAGGTTCGTCCAGGATCAATACATCGGGGTTGTGCAGAAGCGCACTTGCAAGTCCGACGCGCTGCCGGTACCCTTTGGACAGCTGGCTGATTTTTTTATGTTTTTCAGATGATAAGCCAGTAAGCGCAATCATTTCATCAATACGCGATTTAGG
>CAZLWZ010000180.1:0-4435 GCA_964563275.1 uncultured Flavobacterium sp. | reverse complement strand
GACTGATATTGGTGACCAAAGCGCCGCACGTTATTAGAACATATTTTCGGTGAAAGTCGATTTGGGCATTTTCAGATCATGGGTTAAAAATTCTAAATTGCTGACTTATACTTACGATGCGCCACATTTCTATCCTTTTTTTATTTTTTCTGATGCCGATCGTAAAATCGGTGGCACAAACCATCACTTTATCGGAAAATGCCGAGGTCAGTGTTCTTACGTGCGGAACCGGCGATGAAGTGTATTCGCTGTTTGGCCACACCGCCATTAGAATAAATGATCCGTCGAACGGAATCGATCTGGTTTATAATTACGGTGCATTCGATTTTGATACCCCAAACTTCGTCGTTCGTTTTTCAAAAGGCGACCTTCAGTATTTCGTCACCGTCGGGCGGTTCTCCGATTTTTTGTATTCCTATAATTACGAACAGCGGTCGGTTGTTGAACAAACGCTGAATATAAGTCGGCAACAAAAGCAACAACTGTTTGATCAACTGACGGAAACACTGGTCTCGGACGATCGTTTTTACACCTACAAATTTATCGACCGTAACTGTACAACGATGGTCGTCGATATTCTGAACGATATTCTGGGCGAAAAGGTGCTCGTTAAGGTTGACGACAAAGAACCGACGTACCGTGACATCCTGTTTCCGTACTTCGACAATCATTTTTATGAGCAGTTGGGCACCAGCATCATATTCGGTACAAAGGTCGATGAGCGAGGTGAAAAAATATTTCTTCCGATCGAACTCTGGAATAGCATTGAATCAGCAGGTTATAATGGGCAGCCGTTGAAAAAAAGCGGCCAGACCTGGCTTCAGTTCGACCGGACAGAGACGCAGATGTCGTGGTGGAATAATCCGTACACATACATCCTGCTACTGCTGCTTATCGTGATTGCGAACAACAACCATGTCAATATGCTGTACTTTTTTGTGGCGGGATTGATTGGCACCTTCTTCACAATTGCGGGTTGGTACTCGTACCACGGCGAACTTGCAAACAATTACAATGCGCTGCTGCTGAATCCGGCGTTGCTGCTGCTGATTTATTTCCACTACCGGAAAAACATGCTTTGGTTTAAACGAGTGGCGTGGTTCTGCATTGTTTCGATCGCGGTTTACTTAGTAATTATGATTGGCAAAGTACACATGGTTATTGTGCTGCCACTTGTACTGAGCCTGTTGACTATCTTGAGCCGGTACGTCTGGCGTTACAAAGGCGATAAAAAGTTGAAAATTAAATCGGTTTAGACACAATGAAACGAATTCTTCTGACCATTGGATTACTTGTAGTTTCAAATATTTTCATGACCCTTGCCTGGTACGGCCATTTAAAATTCAAACAGATAGGCTGGCTGAACAGCCTTGGCTTGGTCAGTATAATTTTGATAAGCTGGGGAATCGCGCTTTTTGAATATTCGTTTCAGGTGCCGGCAAACAGGATTGGTTACAGTGAAAATGGCGGACCCTTCAATCTGTGGCAATTAAAGGTCCTGCAGGAAGTCATCACGCTCGTCGTTTTTACTGTTTTCACGGTTGTGTTTTTTAAGAACGAAACGTTCAGGCTGAACCATTTTATTGGGTTTGTGTTTTTAATCCTTGCCGTTTACTTCATCTTTAAAAAATAACTATTGCCCTCTGTAAAACAGTATCGTGCTCAGCGTTTTAACCATAATGTTGACGTCGAGGAACAAACTTCGATGCTTGATGTAATATAAATCGTACTGCAGCTTGATCAGGCTGTCTTCAATGGTTTCCCCGTATGAATAGTTTACCTGCGCCCAGCCGGTCAGTCCTGGCTTTATTACATGGCGCGTTTCATAAAAAGGCACTTTTTCGGCAATTTCCTTGACGAAAACCGGCCGTTCGGGCCGCGGACCGATAACGGCCATTTCACCTTTAAGTATGTTCAGGAATTGTGGGAATTCGTCGATACGGGTTTTGCGCATGAACTTTCCGAATCTGGTAATCCGATTGTCGTTCAGGGTTGTAAAAACGGCGCCATTTACTTCGGCGTTGCGAACCATAGTACGGAACTTTATGATCGTGAAAATCTTTCCGTTTTTCCCGACACGGTGTTGCGTATAAAACAAGGGGCCGCGGTTTCCGATCACATTCCCGACAGCAATTACCGGAAGAAGCAGCGTTCCCACTGCCAGCCCGCAGACGGCCGTAATGACCTCAAGAATCCGCACGGCAATCAAATACAAGTGATTTTGATTGCTACGGCTGAAGGGAAAAAAACGGTAAAAATCCCTCGCGACATACTGTACCGGAATACGTTGCGTAATGCTCTCGTAGACCTGGGTATATTCACGGATGATATAACCACTTTCCAGTAGATGTATCAATTGATTATATAAGCTGACGGTGATGGCATTGGCTTTTTGCGACGCTATCACAACTTCCGACACGGAATCGGACCTGACAAAGTCTCCCAGCAAATCGATTTTGATATTCTTAATATAGTCATTATTGTTAGCAACTACGGGTGCTTCATCAGAATTGACATATCCGATCACTTTATAATGCGGATTCGCGCTTTCAAGACCCAACACAAGTTCGCGCACCTGCTCCCGGTCGCATATAAGAACAACTTTTTTAATAAATCGCTGCGAAGCAAAAAATCTGACATATAACATCCGCCAGAAAAAAAGCGAAAGCAGCACCGCCAGAAAAAAGAAAAGGATCTGAAGTCGGTTAGATGGTAAAACCGGCGTAAAAACAGGAGTAAGTAAGTATAGCAACACAGTTGTCGATGCTGTGAGGATGATACTTTTTATCACCTGAAATTGATTGCTTGCCACCTGCAGGTTGTACATCTCAAAGACACTTCCCAGGGCGAGCAGGTAAAATGCGAGAACAATCGTCCAGTAAAAATTGGTCGCTGAAATCTGAAAGTACTGAAAATCGAATATTTTACCAATGGTATAAAGGGCAAGGAAAACAAAGAGAACATCAAAAATCCGCAACAGAATTTTTCTTTCAGAAACCTCGAAGTGGATTTTTTTGTTATTTTTCATTTCAATAATTGGACTGTAGAAATTTAGGCGCCAATTTAATAAATAAAATGGTGGCATTCCTGCCTATTTTAAAATTTCGAGCCACCGAAACCGAACCTTTTCCACATCAAAATTCTGTACCAGCTCGTAGGCATTCTGTACGATTTTAGCGCGCAATGCGTCATCATCAAGCAATTCCTTAATGTTGTTGACCATGGCTTCAGCGTCGTCATCATTGACCAGAAGTGCTGTTTTTTTATGCTCCAGTAAATACGGAATGCCACCCACGTTCGTCGAGACTACCGGCAGCCCCAGTGCCATTGCCTCGATAAGACTTACGGGCGTGTTATCGAAATGTGTCGTATTAATGAATATATCGTAGTCGGCAGCCAATGCGGTCCATTCGTGTTTCGACAATCTCCCAGTAAATTCAATGTCTACATGAAGATTTTCGGCCAACGTTTTTATTTTGTTCATATTACCCCCATCGGGCCCGACCATGCAGAATTTCGCATCAGGATATTCTTCCTTTATCATCGTGAAAACATGCACCGCCATTTCCGGATTATAAATGGGTGAGAACGATCGGACCCATAAGATATTAGGCTTCAGTGATGGTCGCCTGACAAATTTATAGTTGCGCAATTCTATTGCATTGGGAACAAAAATTGTATTTCCAAAGCCTGCGCCGATAAAAGCCTGCTGCAAATATCCTGACGGGGCAACATTTTTATACGAATTACAAAACATCATTTGGCACAACTTTCGGCTGTTAATGAGTCGGGCCGGCAGGTTGCCACCGTGGAGTTTCATAATGTATTTCATGCGCATCAATCGGCACAGCTGACTAATTACAAATGCGTACCAAAAGTTATATGTGCTGTAGGTATCAATTAAAACATAATCGGTTTTACCGGCGTGGTTTAAGGTCACCCAGATCATTTCGAGCATCCGCAGCACTTTGCTTCTGCGTGACGAGGCGTATGAAACTTTGTACCCTTCCCGTTCGAGCAGCGGACCCAGCGTTTCGATGCTTGTTTGGTTGAAGCCGTGTTTTGAAAGTGCGTTGCCAATGTAGAGCAGATTTCGCAAAATTATATTACTTTATATAGAAATAGTGGCCCTTCGCGATGAAGCAATTCTACGTTACCAGTCCATGGCGAAAGCGTGAGGATATGTGTCACCGACTTAATATTTTTTAAATAATCAATTTGTTGGTGCTGGGGTAATGCCGCCAGTTCTTTTGTTTCATGATGCCATTCAATCAGCGCCTGCGGATTGCTTTCGATTAGCATTGAAGCTCCTTTTCCGTCCAGGACCACTGATCGGCGACTGCCACACCTCAGCACGAACGGGCCGTAGAAAATTGCGTCGTCGGGTGTCAATTTGGTTATTGCAACCATCATTTTGTCCATTTCCGTAAACTTG
>CAZLWZ010000179.1:0-4465 GCA_964563275.1 uncultured Flavobacterium sp. | reverse complement strand
TGACACACTAAATTGAACAGCCCCCCTACACCCTACACCCTAAACCCTAAATACCCGCTTCACCCCCAACACGATTCCAACTACTGCAAACCCCATAACCAGGCCCACTACAAGCTCCTTAAGCATTGCGGGCCACCCCGGAAGCAAGTGATGCAGAAAATCGATATTGTGCACGAAGATACCACCCGAGACCAGCAGTAACGCGATCGTTCCTACAATTGCCAAAAGTTTTATAATTACAGGAAGCGACTTGACCAGGATATTTCCTGTTGTAAAGAGAAATCCTTCGCTTGGGTCGCGCTTCATCAGACTCAAGCCGGCGTCATCCATCCTTACGATCACTGCTACGATTCCGTACACTCCTACCGTGGCTAAAATGGCGACAACAGAAACAGTCAGTATCTGTAACGTCAGACTCTGATCGAGGACGGTTCCCAGCGCAATGATTACGATTTCAACCGAGAGGATAAAATCGGTGGTGACAGCCGACTTAATTTTAGTCTTTTCGGCATCGGGGTCTTCCTTTATTTCTTCAATGACTTCGATGCCTTTTTTCTTCCGGTGGAAAAGGAACTCAAAGATCTTTTCGGCGCCTTCATACGCCAGATATAAACCACCCGCGACGAGTATAAATTTTATAGCAACAGGAAAAAATACGTTCAGCAACAAGGCGACAGGAACAATAATAATCTTATTAATAAAAGACCCTTTCGTGATCGCCCAAAGGACCGGAAGTTCACGCGAGTGCAGGAATCCCGTGGCCTTTTCGGCGTTCACGGCCAGATCGTCACCTAATATACCGGCCGTTTTACGTGTAGCTACTTTTGCGGTAACCGCCACGTCATCCATTAATGCTGCTATGTCATCCAAAACCGCGAAGAAACCTGAAGCCATGACTATTTTTTGAAAGTAAAAATAATATTAAAAATCTGTATTGGGGGCCGTTGCTCTGGTTTATCGCAGGTACTAAAAAAAGATTTTTGCAACTCGCCCTGTTCTCCTACCGATGGATCCCATTTGGCTGAAACGCATTGATCTACAACGAAGTATGAAGGTTACTATAACGCACCTTTCACAAATTATTAGTTAAATTTTAACACTTCCGCAACGAGTAAAGCTGGAACTTTAATGTTAATCTGATCGCGTCCGCTATTTCCGGTGTAGGAAGAAGTCCTATGGGAGGTAACATCCATCGTAAAGATTAACCGATGCTAAACCAAAAAAAACATGAAAAAAAATCTATTAGCGCTGCTCATTTTTTCTGCTAGTCTGATGCTCCATAGCTGCTATCGCACCGTTCCTTCAAAAGGCGGCGGGCAGGTTTCAAAAGTTTCTGACATGCGGAAAACTGCACCCACAGATGTACTCCTGCCCCCGGGATACAAAATAGAAGTCGTTACCGAAAAACTTACTTTTCCAACCGCTGTAACCTTTGATGAATCGGGAACGGTGTACGTCATTGAGGCAGGTTATGCCTATGGGGAAGTATTTCTTGAGCCAAAACTGTTCAGGGTTGATGCCGATGGAAGTACTAAGGTGATTTATTCCGGTCAGAAGAACGGTCCGTGGACCGGGGTGACATTCCACAATGGACATTTTTATATAGCCGAAGGCGGCCAGCTCGAAGGCGGTAAAATTCTGAAAGTCGACAAGACCGGAGCGGCGCAGACACTCGTTGAAGGATTGCCAAGCTTTGGAGACCATCATACAAACGGACCGGTCATCAAAGATGGGTTCGTCTATTTCAGCCAGGGCACGGCGACCAATTCAGGCGTCGTGGGCAACGATAATGAAGCTTTCGGCTGGCTGCGACGAAATCAGGCTTTCCACGATATTCCGTGTAAAGACATAACCGTCAATGCCGTAAACTATACAACTTCAAACGTTTTGACGCCCGACGAAAAGGATGAAGCCGTCACGGGCCCTTTTTCTCCTTATAACACCAGCGTTCAGCAGGATCAGGTTATAAGGGGTGCTGTTCCGTGCAACGGGGCTGTGATGCGGGTTCCCCTTAATGGTGGCAAACCTGAATTGGTCGCGTGGGGCTTTCGAAATCCATACGGTCTGGCAGTGGGCCCTGACAATCAGATATATGTCAGCGACAATTCCTATGATGAACGCGGCAGCCGTCCTGTTTGGGGAACCGGTGACCTGCTTTTCAGGCTTGAACAGGATGCGTGGTATGGCTGGCCCGATTACAATGGCAACGTCCCTCTTACAAAAATGGAAGTGCCCGGCGACAAAGATCCTAAAAAATTACTCGCAAAGGATCCCGGTGTTCCTCCAAGCCCCGTCGCCCGGCTCGGCGTCCACTCGTCTTCTAACGGTATGTCCTTCTCGCACAGCAGTGCATTCGGATTTAAAGGTCAGGCATTCATAGCTCAGTTTGGCGATATGGCACCGGAAGTCGGCAAGGTAATGAAGCCCGTCGGTTTTAAAGTAGTGCGTGTCGATGTACAATCAGGTATCATAGAAGATTTTGCCGCCAATAAAGGCAAAAAGAACGGACCGGCGACCTGGCTTAAGAGCGGCGGACTGGAACGGCCGGTATCGGTACAGTTCAGTCCGGACGGAAATGCCCTGTATATTGTGGATTTCGGAATTCTAACAACAGACGACAACGGAACTTACCCGGTTCAAAAAAGCGGTGTGATATGGAAAGTAACAAAACAATAGGAAGAGCCGGTACCAGGCGAATGATACTGATGATACTCGGTACGCTGCTGATCGTTATTAGCTGTTCGGCACCAAAAAGGATACCTTACGCAGAAATAGTGGAAATGCCAAATGAGAACCTCAGGCAGGGCCGCGAGTTATTCAACAGCCACTGCGCCACGTGCCATCCGAATGCAATGGCAGGCCTTGGCCCGGCGATCATCAACAAGCCTTTGCCTGAATCTCTGATCCGGTTTCAAATCAGAAACGGCCTCGGAGTGATGCCGGCTTTTGATGAAACCATTTTATCTGATGCCGAAGTGGAAGCCATCGCCGAGTATCTTGTGTACCTGCGTAAAGAGAAAAACTAATTCCGACCAGACGTGAAAGTAATAAACACGGTTTTTCTGCTTATCTTTTTGCTTTCGGCCCTGCTTCAGCTCAACGACCCCGATCCTGTATTGTGGATCGTTATCTATTTGTCGGGAGCATTTTTATCTTTTCTCGCGATGAGGAAAAAACTAAAACCAATTATAGCTCTCACCGCGATCGCCGTGTATTCCGTACTTGCAATATACCAGTTCTTTAGTTCCGATGGTGTGCTCTCGTGGATAACCGATCACGACGCAGAAAATATCGTACAGTCGATGAAAGCCGACAAGCCTTGGATCGAAGAAACACGGGAGTTTATCGGCTTACTGATTCTGATAACCGCCTGTATTGTAAACCTGCTGTATCTGAAAGCTGGAAAGCAATCTGAAACCGAACCTAAACTTTAACCTATTCCCTAACCCGCTTCCCATTGCATGAAATTTCTTCGCCTCATTTTATTGACCTCGTTCACATTCTTCACCGAAAGCCATGCACAGACAACCGAGATCAGCGGAACGGTCACCGGAAATAATTCACACGCAATAGCAGACGCCTTTGTGCAGCTTTTAAACAGCCGGTATCAAACTTACACGGATGCGTCGGGTGCGTTTTCTTTTTCAGATGTTTCTCCTGGAGAGTACATCGTCAGCATTCGCAAATCTGGTTTTGCTGAAGTCACTCAGCAGATCAGCGTTGGCGACACCTCCGTTGTTCTCGGGATTTCCTTACAGCCTGAATCGATACGTCTTGGCGAGGTAACCGTTACGGCCCAGAAAAGGGAAGAGCAGATCCAACGAATACCTATGAGCATCACAAGCCTGTCATCGAAGGCGATTGAAGATCATCAAATCTGGAGCACGACCGATCTTTCAGCCCTTTCACCCAATCTTTACACCGGCGATCCCGGCGACGGTCGGGCAGTCACCTCGGTGCGGGGAATCGTTTCTGCTTCGTATGACCCGGCGGTTACAACCTACATCGATGATGTGAACCAGTTTAACCTTGACACCTACATTTCGCAACTGTCGGATGTTGAAAGAATCGAAATTTTACGCGGGCCGCAAGGCACTCTTTATGGACGAAATGCGATGGGCGGCGTCATTAATATCATCACCAAAGCACCCGAATCGACAACCTCTTATTTCGGCGAAGCCACCTTCGGAAATTATAACCGGCAACGGTATCTGGCCGGAGCACGGACGCCGTTAATAAAAGACAAACTATTTTTGGGTTTATCAGGCTTTTATGACAAGCGGGATGGTTACTATACAAATGCGTTTAATAACACGAGTTATGATAAGCAGTCGGGTTTTGGCGGGAATTATTATTTGAAATGGATTCCCGCATCTGCGTGGACTGTTACCTTAAACCTGAAACACATCGAAAACCGTAACAACGGCGCATTCCCTCTGACGATCGACCTGGCAGAAACATTTCA
>CAZLWZ010000178.1:0-4478 GCA_964563275.1 uncultured Flavobacterium sp. | reverse complement strand
CTTCACCTACAACCTGGTACACTACCTTGAGGACCTTGATTGCGTTGTAACAGTTTTCCGAAACGACGAATTCGAACTCCACGAATTGGAACCATTCAGCAAAATCCTTTTGTCGCCCGGACCCGGTGTTCCTGATCAGGCCGGTTTACTCAAAGAGGTCATCCGCAATTATGCAAAGACGAAAAGCATCCTCGGCATCTGCCTTGGTCAGCAGGCAATCGCAGAAGTCTTCGGTGCGACACTTATAAATCTAAAAAAGGTCTACCACGGAGTTCCCGGTGAAATCACATTAACAGTCACCGATGAACATCTGTTTAACAACATCACGCCTCCCATACGCGTGGGTCGCTACCACTCGTGGAGCGTTTGCCGCGATGCATTTCCGGATCAACTCGAAATCACTTCGGTCGACTACAACAACGAAATCATGTCACTGCGACATAAGTCACTCGACGTGCGCGGCGTGCAATTCCACCCCGAAAGCGTGCTGACAGCACACGGAAAGCAAATGCTGCAGAACTGGCTACAAAATTAAATAGGGACTTTAATTAAACTAACAGTACGCATCTGCGAAAAGTTTAAAAAATGCCGGTAAGTGTTAATAAAGGTGGAGTTAAATAGAAATCTGCAGCCTCGCATCGCAAAAGCGCGAAAAAATTTAAATCTTTCGGTCTCCGGCTACACCTGCGTTGCGGCTTGGCGATCTGAGAACTATCGGCAAGTTAAAATCATTAATAAAAGAACCAAACTTCGGTTAACTGATTGCAGCAATGAGGCTTAGCCTGCTCAAGCAGCCGTTTTAAAGAACTGAACATTATTTTTTTATAACTGTAATTGTTCCATCGCCTTCTACATATGCTGTTTTTACTTGCAGAATGTCTTCTATACCTTGTTTATGAAAACTATCTTTTAGTTCATCTTCTGTGATAAATTCACGACGCATATTTCGCCTGAGCATTTTCCCGGATTTTACGATTTGTAGCGGTGGAGCTGAAACAATCTTTGAGACGAGTGGAATTTTGAAACTTAACCAATTAACTATGTAGTTCCAAAAAATCAAGGTACAGATAACTATAAAGCTTTCTGTGATGGATGAATAATCTCCTAAGGAATGTGCGGCGGCTTGTGCAATTAAAATTATGAAAATTAAATCCATAATAGCAAGTTCACCACCGGTCCGACGCAGCATTAACCTCATTAATATTAAAATTCCAAAATAAAGAATAGACGCCCTTATGATAAGTTCGAAAATAGGTAGCTCTATTTGAAATAGATCCGAAAAGTCAACGCTTTCCCTGCTCATGTTAATATGTTTAACGTTCTAAGGTAACAATTTAATATATCGATCATGAAAAAACGGCTGCTACCGTGTAAATACAAGGTGGTTTCCGTTCGACAAATTAGCATCGAAGCCATAGCCATCATAGTTAAACCCTTTTAGATCCTCCAGAGTTTGAGCATCGGTATCGATGATATAGCGCACCATCATTCCACGCGCTTTCTTTGCAAAGAAACTGATCATCTGTAACTTGCCGTTTTTGTAGTCTTTAAAATCAGGTGTAATTACCGGTACTTTTAATTTTCGGACATCAATTGCTGTGAAATATTCCTTACTGGCCAGATTTACGAATAGTTCATTTTTCTTCAGCTCTTTATTCAGCGATTTTGTGATTGCCTCCCTCCAAAACTCATATAAGCTCTGGTGCTCTCCGATTTCAAGCTTTGTGCCCATTTCCAGACGGTACGGCTGTATCAGGTCAAGCGGCTTTAGTATCCCGTATAACCCCGAAAGAATCCGGAGTTGCTGCTGTACCGCATCAAATCTTTCTGCCGGGATCGTGTACGCGTCCAGACCCGTATAGACATCGCCGTTAAAGGCAAAAATCGCCGGTCGTGCATTATCGGGAGTAAAAGGAGTTTTCCATTGCTTGTTACGTTGCCAGTTTAATTCAGCGAGCTTGTCTGAGATATCCATCAGGTCCATCAGGTCTTTCGGCTTCTGCTTTTTCAGTACGGCATGAATCTTCCGCGAGCGCGTTAAAAATTCGGGCTGCGTAAAATCGGGAATAGGTAATTGGGATTCAAAGTCCAGCGTCTTCGCCGGTGAAATTACAATTTTCATATCGCTTCATCGTCATCAGTCGCGGCATTCGAAACCGAATAGCCACGCCATTTTTCAATCACATCTTTCATATCCTGTGGAAGATCGGTGTCAAAACGCATCATCTCTCCACTGACCGGATGTACAAATCCCAAGGTTTTTGCGTGCAACGCCTGCCTCGGCAAAAGCTTGAAGCAGTTTTCAACAAACTGTTTGTATTTCGTAAAGGTTGTGCCCTTGAGTATTTTATCGCCTCCATAACGCGCATCATTAAAAAGCGGATGGCCCAGGTGCTTCATATGAACCCTGATCTGATGCGTTCGGCCGGTTTCGAGTTTGCACGATACCAGCGTGACATAACCAAGACGTTCCAAAACCTTGTAATGCGTAATAGCCGGCTTTCCCACCTCCGGGTCGCTGGTGACCGTCATCTGCATCCGGTCTTTGGCATGCCGGGTGATATTGCCTTCGATCGTGCCAAAGTCCTCCTTCACGTTTCCCCACACTAGCGCGATGTACTCCCGTTCGGAAGTTTTGAATTCGAATTGCCGCGCAAGATGGCTAAGTGCAGCTTCGGTCTTTGCGATCACGAGTAGTCCCGAGGTATCTTTGTCGATACGGTGTACGAGTCCGGGACGGTCGCTGCTGTTCAGCGGAAGGTTTTCAAAATGATAAGCCAATGCGTTTACCAGCGTACCTGTGTAATTTCCATGGCCGGGATGAACTACAAGTCCGGCCGGCTTGTTGATCAACAGCAACGCATCGTCTTCATAAACAATGTCCAGTGGGATGTTTTCCGGATCAACTCGATTTTCAAACGGCGGGTGTGCCAGCAGAATCCGAACCACATCAAAAGGTTTGACTTTGTAGTTCGATTTTACAGGCTGGTCATTCACATAAATATCACCATTGGTGGCGGCACGCTGAATCTTATTGCGGGTCGAGTTGGGAATCAAACCCATCAGGAATTTGTCTATCCTGAGCAGCGCCTGCCCTTTGGTAACTTCAAATCGGAAATGTTCAAATAATTCGTCTTCAGGCTCTTCTATATTACTCATCTGCTGCATCATCAAAATCGGTAGTTTCCGGTTCGGTGTTTAAATCGGCTTCATCAAAACCCACTTTCCCGTCACCCAATACAAGGTCAATCTTCGATGACTTCTGAATTTTATCGCCCGGTTTAAGCTTTCTGCCGTTATGCCACATCTCAAGCACCATATCCTTTCCGAGGTATGGTTTGTAAGTGATTTTTCCTTCTTCAAGTCCTAATGACAACAACGTAGGAACCGCCTGCCGATAAGTCTTTTCAATCAGGTTCGGCATCCGCGTCGACGTGTATCCCGACGAATTTATCTTCAGGTATATTTTTCGTCCGCTTTTCACTTTTGCTCCCGCTGCAGGATCCTGCTGAACAACACTATATTTGGGATAATCATGTACGTAGTCCACGCTGTCAAGGATGACGTAGTTGAGCTCGAGCTCCTTGAGCTTTTCCTCTGCTTGTTCCTCGCTTAGTTTTCGCAGATCCGGAACTGTGATCTCCTCGCCATGTTGCGTCGTAAATGTCAGCCAATACATGCAAATAAAGACAAGTAAAACAATTACTGTAATCGCTGCAACCATTTGAATAAAAAAGGAGCGGCTGGTAACATATTTCCGGAAACTCATAAATTCTAATTTAGGCAAAGATATAAAATTACCCATGGCATCCGTTTTCAAAAAAAATGTAATTTTGTTTGCTAATCAATCCAAATCTTAATGAACATAGCTGTTGTGATGGGTGGATATTCCGATGAATCGGTAATCTCACTGCGTAGTGGCCAACTGATTCTCGACAACCTCGACCGCTCCAAATATACTGTGTTCGAAATCCATATCCTTTCAAGCGGCTGGCACGCAATTATTGACGGCAATAAACTTCCTGTCAATAAAGGTGACTTTTCGGTTGAAGCCGATGGTCAAAAAATCCGCTTCGACGCCATTGTCAATACCATTCATGGTACTCCGGGCGAAGACGGTCATCTTCAGGCATATTGGGAACTGATGGAAATTCCGTACACCGGATGCAATTTCTACCAGTCGGCGCTGACATTTAATAAGCGCGACACGCTGTCTGTGTTATCTAAATTCGACATCCCGAAAGCTCGCTCAGTGTATTTATCAAAAGGTGACGAAATTTCGGGTATTGCGCTGGAGGATACCCTCGGGCTTCCGTTCTTCGTAAAGCCGAACCAGTCAGGAAGCAGCCTCGGCATTACAAAGGTCACCGATTTGTCGCAGTTGGACGCAGCGCTGGAATTCGCATTCGCAGAAGACGAGGATATTTTGGTTGAATCGTTCCTCGACGGAACTGAGATATCTGTTGGCGTGCTCAAAT
>CAZLWZ010000177.1:0-4509 GCA_964563275.1 uncultured Flavobacterium sp. | reverse complement strand
ACCTTATAGACGCGGCTTTGCAATAGCATAAACTGTTTCAGGGCTTCAGGATCCATTTTCTCGCGCTGCACAACAACCTCCTCAAGCAACACCGGTTCCAGCAAAAGATCCAACTCCTCTTCGGCTTCCATAGCCTGGCGAATAGAATCGGGTTTAACTTCCTGGGCCGAGGCGTTTAGAAAAAAAATGGCACTAAAAAAGACGAGAATGATTCGTTTCATTTATAGTAAATTATGGGCAAAACTATGCAATATGTAGTCAACTGTGATGCCAAATATCTATTTTAGCAAAAAAATTATTCTATGAGTTCAAAAACAATTTTAAATCAATCATCGCTGGACTTTCTTCAACAATACCTAAATAACGCGTCGCCGACCGGCTTTGAAGCGCAGGGCCAGAAACTGTGGATGAATTATCTTAAACCGTACGTTGACACATTTATTACTGATACTTATGGCACTGCGGTTGGTGTCATCAATCCTGACGCACCCTATAAAGTTGTTATTGAAGGTCATGCCGATGAGATTTCGTGGTACGTAAATTATATAACGGATAATGGGCTGATATATGTTATTCGGAACGGCGGATCAGATCATCAAATTGCGCCATCGAAACGCGTTGACATTCACACCAAAAAAGGGATAGTCAAAGGTATCTTCGGCTGGCCGGCAATCCATACGCGGAATCGTGATAAAGAAGAACAGGCTAAGATTGATAATTTGTTCATCGACATCGGATGCGATACAAAAGAGCAAGTTGAGCAGGCAGGTGTACACGTGGGCTGCGTAATAACGTATCCTGATGAGTTTATGATCATGAATGACGATAAATTCGTTTGCCGCGCTATTGACAACCGTATGGGTGGATTTATGATTGCAGAAGTAGCCCGGTTACTGAAGGAGAACAAGAAAAAACTTCCATTCGGACTTTATATCACCAACTCTGTTCAGGAGGAAGTGGGCCTGCGCGGTGCAGAAATGATCACTAAGACTATCCGTCCCAATGTTGCTATTGTTACCGACGTTTGCCACGACACCACTACGCCTATGATTAATCAAAAAATTGAGGGTGAAACGAAAATTGGGAAAGGACCGGTCATCACTTATGCCCCGGCCGTGCAAAATAATCTTAGGGAAGTAATAATTGATACGGCGGAGAAGAATAGCATCCCGTTTCAGCGTCTGGCCTCCTCGCGTGTAACCGGTACTGATACCGATGCCTTTGCCTATAGCAATGGCGGCGTTGCTTCGGCACTGATCTCACTGCCCTTGCGCTACATGCACACTACTGTCGAAATGGTTCACAAGTCGGATGTAGAAAACGTTATCAAATTGATTTATGAAACGCTACTTGTGCTGAAGGATGAGGATACGTTCAGCTATTTTTAAAAAAAAGCACCTGATCAGGGTGCTTTCTTAGTTAAAATAACTTTTTTTTATTAGAGCGCATCTGAAAGAACACCTTTCTTTTTGACAATTACCTGCGGATGATCTTTAAACTCATAGATTTTCAGTGGCATAATTTCGGGAATGACAGATTCGGTTACAGAAACTCCTTCGTTGATATCCCGCTGTGTCACCAGTAACAGCTCGGCGACTGTTTCCGCCATGTCGGTTGACGAATCGGTTATCAACAGGTCCTGTTTAACAAGACGATCGCCGGAAATACTTTTGCGTGGAAAGAGGGCTTCAGGACCAACGAAATCTAAAGCAGATTCTCCATTGGCGGTGGCAACTTTGACCGTGTCATTTGAATTTTGTACGTAAAGCGTTATTTCTGTATCTGTATCTGTATTTGCATTTGCATTTGCAAAACTAGCCAAAGAAATAAAGGCTAAAAAAATTGATTTTTTCATGATGATTGATTTTTGATTGATTGATTGATTGATTGTATTTTTACTACGATGCATATATATACGCTTAAACAGGTAATACGCATTACGTAGCACTAATTTTTTAAACGATTAAAGAAAGGCCGGGGCAATTTTTCATGCCACTCTAGACTTTCTGCGCCAATAGTGCTACTGCATCGGTCGCATTAGACAGTTCGGCCAACTTTAATGCTGTGAGCCCACGCTCATTTTTTACAGATGCATCAGCGCCGTTTGCCAGGAGGATCTTGATAATTTCAACATTGTTGTAGCGGGCAGCCAGCATCAGAGGCGTCAAACCGTTTGATTTCTGATTCACATCGACCCCGTACTCCACAAATTTCCGTACTACTTCCACATCGCCTTTGCTAATGGCAACACAAAGCGGGGTACCTGTTGATGCGTGCAATGAAACTGAGGAGCAGTCGGGATTAGGAGTTGATGCAATTGCGGTGCTTGAGAAGGTTACAAGCGCCAGACCTAAAATGATTGTTTTTTTCATGATGATTGTTTTTAATTTATTAATGATTAAAAACATAGACGCACATCACTTTTATATGTTACCGAAACTATAAAAGATAACAATTCTTTAACATTCAGGTACTTAACGCTATAAAAAAAAACCGCCTGTTGACGGTTCACTTTATCTCTTTTAGACACTCAAGCACATTCTTTTCAATCCGTTGGTGAATATGATCACTGTCGGCTCGTACAAAAGGTTCCCCGAGGATTTGTTCATAAAGTTCAATATAACGTGTCGAAACTGTTTCTATATAATCTTTGCTCATAATAGGAACCTGTTGCCCCTCTTTCCCCTGAAAGCCATTTGATATAAGCCACTGCCGCACGAACTCTTTCGATAACTGCTTTTGCTGTTCGCCGCGATCCTGCCGCTCCTGATAGCCATCGCGATAAAAATATCTCGACGAATCCGGGGTATGGATCTCATCTATAAGAACGATTGTACCGTCAGATCTCTTACCGAATTCATACTTGGTGTCCACTAATATTAATCCGCGTGCATCGGCGATCTGTGTTCCGCGTTTAAACAGCTCTCTCGTATACCTCTCGAGAATCCGATAATCTTCTTCAGACACGATTCCGCGAGAAAGAATATCTTGGCGCGAAATGTCGGCATCATGTTCGCCGTTGGCCGCCTTAGTTGTTGGCGTAATGATCGGTTGTTCAAACGGATCGTTCTCGCGCATTCCATCCGGCAGCGAAACACCGCATAACAATCGTTTCCCGTCCTGATATTCCCGCGCCGCATGACCGGCAAGATAGCCTCGTATCACCATCTCTACTTTAAATGGCTCACATAAATGTCCGACTGCAACATTAGGGTCGGGTGTGGCGATTAACCAGTTTGGAACAATATCTTTGGTGAGATCCATAAAGCGCGTTGCAATCTGATTTAGTATCTGTCCTTTATAGGGAATACCTTCGGGTAAAACAACGTCAAAAGCTGAAAGACGGTCAGTGGCCACCATCACTAAAAATCGATCGTCTATATTATAAACTTCTCTTACTTTACCACGATATATCGATTTTTGTCCCGGGAAATTGAAATTAGTAGTTGTAATGGTTGTCATCAGGAATTTCTTTGTGCAAAGGTAATTTTTTAACAGCAGTATTAAGACAACGAAGCTTCAGTTTTTTGCACACAAAAAAAGCGAAAAAAAGACAACAATTTTCCGCTCATTTTACAATTTTAGTTTAATCGTGGTTTTCGATCTGCTTGTATGCGTCGATTACTTTTTTAACCAGTCGGTGTCGTACGATGTCTTTGTCATCGAGATATATAATGCCGATGCCTTCTAGATCTTTTAGAACCAGAATAGCTTCTTTAAGCCCCGAAATTGTTCGCCGCGGCAAGTCAACTTGTCCGGGGTCGCCTGTTATCATAAACTTCGCGTTTTTTCCCATTCGGGTAAGAAACATTTTCATCTGCGAGTGCGTGGTATTTTGAGCCTCATCAAGAATAACAAAGGCATTATCTAAAGTCCGTCCTCGCATAAAAGCGAGTGGTGCAATTTGAATAATACCTTTTAAAATATAATCTTCGAGTGTCTGAGGAGGCAACATATCCCGCAGGGCATCATACAAGGGCTGCATATAAGGATCAAGCTTTTCTTTCATATCGCCCGGCAAGAAACCGAGGTTCTCCCCTGCTTCTACGGCCGGTCGCGTCAAAATTATACGCTTCACCTGTTTTTCTTTTAATGCTTTTACCGCCAGGGCAACACCTGTGTAGGTCTTACCTGTTCCCGCCGGTCCCACTGCAAAAACCATATCATTTTTATTGACAGTCTCCACCAGCAGATGCTGATTTGGCGTCATCGCTTTGATGATTTTTCCGCCAATGCCGTGCACCAGGATTTTATCATGATCCGGCATTCGCTGTTCCTCCTGCGAACTGCTTGATATCACCCGCTCAATCACATTATTATCAATGCGGTTATAGCGTGTAAAGTGAAGCATCAGCCGGTTAAACCGATTCTCGAATTCGTCAAGCACTTCCTTTTCACCAAAGGCTTTTAAAGTCGTGCCGCGTGCAATGATTTTTAATTTCGGATAATACTTTTTAATTGTGTCAAGATGGCTGTCCTGAGCACCCCAAAAATCCTTTGGAGCAATAT
>CAZLWZ010000176.1:0-4521 GCA_964563275.1 uncultured Flavobacterium sp. | reverse complement strand
ATAAAAAAACATAAACCTACAATATATCAAAAAACAAACCACAACCTAAGACTCAAATTAAACAATAACGCGCATAAAAATCGTTTTGTTTGGATGCCGAAAAATTCGAAAGGAACATTTAACGGCGACGGAAACGTGATAGAACTTCCGCTCGGCGCTGCATTAATCAAAAATTTCTATTATGAAAACGTGCAGAACATGACACCTGCAGGAGGAAGCCGCATCATTGAAACGCGGGTCATGATCAGGAAATCGGAGGGTTGGATCTTTGCCAATTATGTATGGAACGAAGATCAAACAGAAGCATTCTACGATATGGCAGGAAGCTTTACGCCTGTGGAATGGACAGGTGCTGATAATGTGACCAAAAGCACAAATTATAGGATCCCGTCTGAAGAGCAGTGCATCGTATGCCATAAAACAAAGGCTGTAGTAAACGGCGCCGAGGTGACGCTTCACATCCCCATCGGGATCGAACCTCAAAATTTGAATTTTAATTACAACTATGGTGCGACAACCAAAAATCAGCTGACCGCGTGGATCGAAGCTGGATATCTTGACGGCGGCTTTGCGATGCCTGCTGCCGGGAACAGCGCCGTGAATTATAGCGACGTTTCAAAATCACTTGATCTACGTGCACGCTCCTATGTCGATATTAACTGTGCGCACTGCCATTCTGCCGACAAACATTGTGACTATCGTCCGCTTCGTTTCGCTTTCGACGAAACACACGAAAACCCTGCGAATATGGGCGTTTGCGTGGAAACAGCCGACATGGCAGGCTTTGCCCCTGCGCTTGCAACGATCGTAACACCCGGGAATATTGGAAGGTCAATGTTATATCATCGTTTGAACACCACTAATGAAGGTTATAGAATGCCGCTACATGGACGAACGGTCATCCATGAAGAGGGTATCGTTCTCATAGAAGAGTGGATCAACTCGTTGCAGCCCTGTGAATAATATTAACTAAAAAAATAACTCATGCAAAAAATTACCCTGGCTTTGGCCTTTTTTTTCGCCATACACCTGACAAATGCACAGGACACATGTGCAACTGCCTTGCCGATAACAACCGCAGGGTTATTTGTGGTCAGTGCAGTGAACGGCGCGCAGGTACCTGCTCCGATTTGTGCCGTGAACGGACCTGTGGGTTCTAATGGTGCCGGAGAGTGGTATGCCTATACGCCGTCAGAAGATTTTACTGTAACTGTTACAACGAGCGTACCCCAAAATATCCCGCCGCCGGATACCCGCGTCCATATCTATACAGGAACCTGCGGATCATTAACCTGCCATGCGGGAGACGACGATTCGGGAGACGGCTACTCTTCAATAGCAACGTTCAATGTAGTGGCAAACACAACATATTTTATTGCATTCGACAACCGCTGGTCATCAGGAGGTTTTACGTGGCAACTTATTGAAAATGATGTTGTAGAACCTCCTGTGCAGCCAATAACTTTTACATCACAAACCATAGGAACTATCAACTCGAGTTATAACAACTGCGCAGTTGATATGAATAATGACAAACTTGACGACATAGTCGGAATCTCGGCTGGCAACATCCGAATTCATTATCAGAATGAAGACGGAACGTTTTCGGTCAGTAACTTTACCACGTCAGCGGGCGGACAAATGCCTTCATGGAGTATTGCAGCCGGTGATTATAATAAAGATGGATACAACGACCTGATGTATGGAGGCGGAAGCGGAGTAACTTTTATGCGGTCAAACAGCAACGGCACAGGCTTTACTTCCGATACGCCGGGGCAGTATATTTTCTGCCAGAGAACGAATTTCATCGACTTAAATAACGACGGAAATTTAGATGCTTTTTCCTGTCATGATATAGATCCCAATGTTTATTATTTAAACAACGGGAACGGCACATTTACTTATTACCAATCGGGCACGACTCCCGGTGCGTATAATCTCGGGTTGAGTCCGAATGGTGGAAATTATGGTTCAATCTGGATTGACTACAACAACGACGGCCATCAGGATCTTTTTATCGCCAAGTGCGGAAGCGTGCCGCCTGATGAATTGCACCGCAATAACGGCGACGGCACCTTTTCGGACATTTCGATTGAGATGAATCTTTATGACGCGGGCCAGTCATGGTCGTGCGCATGGGCCGATTTTGACAATGATGGTGACATGGATGTGTTGGTTGGTGCGAGTTCAGGAAGCCATAAATTAAAGCGTAATGATCTGGATCTGACAAATAATGTTGAAGAGCCTTTCGTTGATATCACAGCAGGTTCGGGTTGGGACACCAATACGTTCAACAGTATCGAACACGTTGCGTATGATTTTGATAACGACGGGTTCGTAGATGTACTGGGTGGTGGCGGAAGGATCATGTTCAATCAGGGGAATATGACTTTTGCCCCGGTGCCTATATCAGGATTAGCCGTAGGACCGGTAGCTGATTTTAATAACGACGGTTTTTTGGACGTGCAAAATAATAACGTACTTAAGATCAATTCCGGAAATAACAACAACTGGATAAAATTTCATCTACAGGGAGTACAAAGCAATTCGAACGGCATTGGTGCCCGAATAGAAATCCATGGCGCTTGGGGAATCCAGATACGCGATGTCCGCAGCGGAGAAGGTTTTGAACACATGAGTTCTTTAAACGCGCATTTCGGACTTGGTCAGGCAACTGAAATTACACAGGCAATCATTCGCTGGCCCTCGGGCACTGTTGATGTATTTGAAAATCCCGATATCAACGGTGCGCTCTTCGTTCTGGAAGGTTCGTCGCCGCTATCGGTGAACAGTTCTATTAGCGATAAGTTTAGCTTATACCCAAATCCGACAAATGATTTCATCAATTTTAAAATTGACAATTCAGCTGCGGAAATTAGCAGTGCCGTTATTTATGATTTAACTGGAAGGACAATGGTGATCAATAACCAGGTCATCAATAACAGTCTCGACGTACGGACGCTTTCTTCAGGAACATACATCATCCTGCTTAAAGATGCCGACGGCAAATCGTTTTCGAAAAAGTTCATCAGGAAGTAAATCGCAGCATATTAACAAAGCCTTTAATTGCAATGCCCCCAAAAAGTCAGACACTATTTGGGGGCATTTTTTATGCAAGAAAAATAAGCATATTACTTGCTTAGATACATTTTTCGTCTCGAATACAATTCATAGAATTGATCATCTTTTAAATCATCTATAAACAAGATACTTTCCCCTGTCGATTTCATTTCGGGTCCGAGCGCCTTATTTACGTTCGGGAACTTATTAAATGAGAAAACCGGCTGCTTGATTGCGAATCCTTTTAGCTGCGGATTAAATTTGAAATCCGTTACTTTTTTCTCGCCGAGCATAATTTTGGTCGCATAATTCACATACGGCTCGCCGTAGGCTTTTGCGATAAAAGGAACCGTGCGCGATGCACGCGGGTTGGCTTCAATGATATAAACCGTATCATCTTTGATCGCGAACTGCACATTTATCAGCCCGACGGTTCGCAATGCCAACGCAATTTTCTTAGTATGATCTTTTATTTGCTGCATCACGAAGGCACCCAGGTTAAATGGCGGCAATGTAGCATTTGAATCACCCGAATGGATTCCGCATGGCTCGATATGTTCCATGATACCAATGATGTAAACGTTTTCACCGTCACAGATCGCATCGGCTTCGGCTTCGATAGCGCCATCAAGATAATGGTCGAGAAGCAGTTTATTTCCCGGAATGCTTTTCAGCAAATCGATTACATGCTCTTCAAGCTCCTGCTTGTTGATTACGATCTTCATTCCCTGACCGCCCAGTACATAGGAAGGACGTACCAAAAGGGGGAAATCGAGCTCATCGGCCAAGGCCGATGCTTCGTCGGCGGTTTCCGCTATGCCGAATTTTGGAAACGGTATCTTCAGTTCGCGCAACAACTCGGAAAAGCGTCCGCGGTCTTCAGCAAGGTCAAGCGCGTCATAACTCGTTCCGAAGATTTTGATGCCGTAGCGGTCTAATTTCTCAGCTAACTTTAGGGCGGTTTGACCTCCTAACTGCACGATTACTCCTTCCGGTTTTTCGTGGCGGATGATGTCGTAAATATGTTCCCAGAAAACGGGCTCAAAATATAATTTATCCGAAACATCAAAGTCGGTTGAGACGGTTTCAGGGTTGCAGTTGATCATGATGGTTTCGTAACCGCACTCTTTTGCGGCCAAAACTCCGTGAACACAAGAGTAATCAAATTCGATCCCCTGCCCGATCCTGTTTGGACCCGATCCTAAAACAACGACCTTCTTTTTATCCGACACAATGCTTTCGTTGTGAACGAAGCGCTTTCCATCGGCGGTTTCAATTTCGGCTTCGAAGGTAGAATAGTAATAAGGCGTTTTTGCCGTAAATTCGGCCGCACAAGTATCGACAAGTTTGTAAACGCGTTTTACATTTTGCTCCTCGCGCAGTTTATACACCTGGCTTTCGAGGCAGTTCATCATGTGCGCAATCTGCCGGTCGGCGAATCCTTTTTGTTTGGCTTCGAGT
>CAZLWZ010000175.1:0-4539 GCA_964563275.1 uncultured Flavobacterium sp. | reverse complement strand
ATGCCGATGGCCTGCAATTGATCCCGGATTTGGTCCGACAGAGCAAAATCTCTGTTGGCTCTTGCCTGATTACGCATCTCGATCAGCAGGCTGACGACACTCTCCAGTTTACCCGATGCTTCAGTTGATTTCTCATCCCTGAGGCCAAGCACATCGTAGACAAAAGATCTGATTGTCGATAAAAAATCGTTTAAATCATCCTGTGTCAATGTTTCTTTGCCTTCTTTCAAAAGGTTGATGTATCGTACTGCTTCGAAGAGTTGCGCAATAAGGATTGGCGTGTTAAAATCGTCATTCATTGCGTCGTAGCACGACTGTTTCCATGCAGCGATGTCGAGTGTCGATTTATCGGCCGCAGTCATAGCGGCTGCTCCCTCTAAAGCTTCCATGAGCCGTATATATCCCTTTTCGGCCGCCAAAATGGCATCGTTTGAAAAATCCAGAACGCTTCGATAGTGGGCCTGAAGCATGAAAAATCTTGTTACCGAAGCTGAAAAGGGTTTGCTTAAAATATCGTTTTCGCCAGTAAGAATTTCTCGTGGTAAAATATTGTTGCCGGTCGATTTGGCCATTTTCTTGCCGTTCAGTGTCAGCATGTTCGCGTGCATCCAATAGTTCACCGGTGATGTGCCCGTACATGCTTCGTTCTGCGCAATTTCGCATTCGTGGTGTGGGAACTTCAGGTCCATTCCACCGCCGTGAATATCGAATTGGTTCCCGAGATATTTCGTGCTCATCGCGGTACATTCAAGGTGCCATCCTGGAAAACCGTCGCTCCAAGGCGATGGCCATCTCATGATATGGTCCGGCTCGGCTTTTTTCCAAAGAGCAAAATCCTGCGGGTTGCGCTTATCGCTTTGGCCGTCGAGGTCGCGGGTATTGGCGAGCATATCGTCGATGTTGCGTCCACTGAGTTTTCCGTAGTGATTTGTCTTATTAAACTTTTGAACATCAAAATAAACCGATCCGTTCGCAACATAACCAATGCCATTTTCGATAATGGTTTCGATGATTTTTATCTGTTCTACAATATGACCGGTTGCCGTGGGTTCGATGCTGGGTGGCAAAAAGTTGAATTCGCGCAGTATGTCGTGAAAATCGAGCGTATACCGCTGCACGATTTCCATCGGTTCCAGCTTTTCCACACGTGCTTTTTTTGCGATTTTATCCTCGCCCTCGTCAACGTCGTCAACCATATGGCCCACATCGGTAATATTGCGGACGTAACGAACTTTATACCCAAGGTGCTGCAGATATCGGAAAATGACATCAAAAGACATAAAGGTGCGCACATTGCCCAAATGTACGTTGCTATACACAGTAGGACCGCAGACGTACATGCCAATGTTACCTTCATGAATAGGCGTAAAACTTTCCTTTTCACCAGAGAGCGAATTATAAATCTTTAGCTGCTGAGATTTGTATAAAGGCATAGACTATCTTATAGGCACATTAAAAATTTGTATCCATCTTGATGTAGTCAAGAAATTCGCGGCGCGCTTGAGGTTCGTTGAATTTGCCACCAAATTCGGATGTGACGGTGCTGCTCTCGATATCGCGGATCCCACGTGAGTTCACACAAAGGTGCTTTGCATCAATGATACATGCGACGTCCTGGGTTTGAAGTGCTTGTTGCAGTTCTTGTACGATCTGCATCGTCAGTCTCTCCTGTACCTGTGGACGTCGGGCATAATAATCCACGATCCGATTCATCTTTGAAAGCCCGATGACACGACCGCTCGAGATGTAGGCGATATGTGCACGTCCTACGATTGGCAACAAATGATGTTCGCAGGTCGAATACAGTGTTATATTTTTTTCGACAAGCATTTCGCCGTATCGATAATGGTTTACAAATGTCGACGGAGTAGGTTTCCGCTGCGGGTGTAGTCCGCCAAAAATTTCCTTTACAAACATCTTCGCTACGCGCGTTGGTGTCCCTTTGATGCTGTCATCACTAAGATCCATTCCGAGTGTCTGTAGAATATTTTCGAAATCGCGTCTGATAAGTTCGATTTTTTCATCGTCAGTGCGATCAAATGCGTCCGGACGAACCGGATTAGAGGCTAAACTCCCAATATGGTCATCTCCAATTTCGTCACTGAAATTCTGATTTTCTACCATTTATAATTGTGTATTTTTCGTATGTAAGAATATAAAGCGCAAAGATAATAATAATGAGGTATTAATCACGGGCGGCTCTTAAACTTTAAATTGTTCAAATTTTAAGAGAATAATATGCTAATTTTATGTAAATTTCGCGCCTTAAATGCCACTGTTATGTTTAGAAATTTATTTTTCATTCTCTCATTTTTATTAACGCTGGGTCAGTTTTCGATGCAGGCGCAATCGGGCAATAACAACTGCGCGGGGGTTGAAGCAGCGTGTGCAAGTGAAGGCTTTTCTTACCAGAATACAACAGGAGCCGGAAATGCCGAACCCGGTATCGATTACGGATGCTTGTTTTCTACACCGAACCCGGCCTGGTTTTACCTTTTTGTTGACCAACCGGGGCCAATCGCCATCCAAATTTCACAAACCAGCAATAGCGGCGGTGGACTGGATGTGGATTATATCATGTGGGGCCCGTTTTTAAATAACCCTTCGACGACGCCCACTTGCGGTCCTGCAAACCTGAATCCTTCAACGCAGGTATCATGCAGTTTTTCGGCAGCGCCGGTAGAAAATTTTTCATTTACAGCAACAACACAGGGTTATTATGTACTTCTTATTACCAATTATAGTAACCAACCGGGGATGATCACAGTCGGTCAGACTAACACCTCCAACCCTAGCGCGGGTGCGACCAACTGCGACGATGTATGTCCGCTGACTATTAGCCCGACTGCGGGTGACAATGCGATTATTTGCACCGGCGGATCGCAATTTTTGTCGGTTAATTTTGAAAATTCTGTCGGGGCAACCTACCAATGGTCGTTTAATGGCGTGGATATTCCCGGGGCGACAGGACCTACGTATACAGCTACCGAAGCCGGCGAATACTGCGTTAGTGTAGATGCATCCAATTGTGGAGCACAACAAATCTGTACGACGATTTACGACCCGACGCCGCCTTCGTACACACAAATTCCGATAACTCTGTCAGCTCCGGGCCCTGAGCCGGTTTTTTTCGATTTGACACAGTACGACGCAGCATATCTCGGATTGGATCCAGATTTTTACGAGCTGGCGTATTATACGTCACAGGCAGAGGCTGAAAGTGGCGCCAACCCGATTCCAAACCCTTCGAACTACGAAGGTACTGACGGCGAGACTATCTATATCGGGATTTTTGATTACCTCACCAACTGCTTCTTTTCACTTGATTTTAATCTCGCTATAGCAATCCCGGTAGAAATAGGAAATCCGTCCGATTTAACTGAATGTGAAACCATTGCAGCAACCGGCGTTGCGACCTTTACACTCTCAGTACAGGACGCTGATGTATTAAACGGTGACGATGCTTCCGAATATGAGGTAACGTACCATACAAGTATGGCCGATGCCAACGCAGGCGTAGGTGCAGTTTCTGAAATTGCATACGACAATATTACGAATCCACAAATTATTTATGTTCGAAAGGAGCGGATAATCGACCCTACTTCGTACGCAACAACGACATTTAATTTAATAGTAAACAGTCTTCCGACAATTGCCACACCATCCGATGTGGTTGCATGCGAATTTTATGACCTGCCGTCATTGCCCGCCGGGCAGACGTATCATACAGCAGCAGGTGGTGACCCGGGCACCGTTATTTCTGGTACACTATTAACTTCGCAACAAGTATTCATTTTTGCACAAAGTAACACTACGCCAAACTGTACTGCGGAAGAAAGTTTTAACGTGACGATAGTGCAGCCGCTACCGGTGCCATCTGTTTCGGATCAAATTGTATGTGACGAATATATTTTACCTGCGTTAGATCCTGGATACACATACCATACTTTAACTAATGGAGGCGGATCGACTTTAGCACCGGGATCATCTGTTACTACTACACAAACTATCTTTGTTTTTGGACAGACCAACACGGTTCCTAACTGTACCGTAGAAGCTAGCTTCACTGTCACCGTTAATGAAGTTCCGGACGTTCCGACGGTTCAGGACGTGGCGGTTTGTGATGAATATGTTCTGCCGGCACTTAGCGCGGGTCAGTCTTATTGGTCCGATGCTTTTGGCGGCACACAGTTGTTCGCGGGTGATGTGATCACATCTACAATGGATATTATAGTTTCGAACGAAACAGGTACTACGCCAAATTGTATTTCAGAAGCAACATTTACCGTAACAATTGTTGATACACCCGATGCTGTTGAGTTTGCAGATGTAACGGCCTGCGACAGTTATCCATTAGAGGAGCTGCCTGCGGGATCGACATATCATACTGCTCCTGGTGGTGGCGGAACCGAATTAGTTTGGCCGTACACCGTTACCAACACCCAAACAATTTATGTGTACACACTAAGCGGTACCACCCCAAGTTGCCCGGCAGAATCCAGTTTTACAGTTACAATCAATGAAACTCCCGACGTTCCG
>CAZLWZ010000174.1:0-4619 GCA_964563275.1 uncultured Flavobacterium sp. | reverse complement strand
GATGTTTGAAAGTGACTCCGGCGCACGATATAAATGACAAAACTTTAGGGGAAAAGCACAACCTGGAGATCATAGACATATTCAACGACGATGCGACTTTAAATTCGCATGGTTTGCATTACGAAGGAAAAGACCGTTTTGTTGTTCGTGAGTTAATTGCTACTGAACTCGAGCAAGCTGGTCATCTGGTAAAAGTAGAGACGCACCTGAACAAGGTGGGCACATCTGAACGAACAAAAGCCGTGATTGAGCCCCGTTTGTCAGATCAATGGTTCCTGCGCATGGAGGATCTGGTAAAACCTGCCATCAAAGCGGTTTTGGAATCAGGAGAGATCAAACTTCATCCAAAACGCTTTGACAATACCTACCGGCATTGGCTTGAGAATATCCGAGACTGGAACATCTCAAGACAGTTGTGGTGGGGCCAACAAATCCCTGCCTATTATTTTGGTGACGGCAAAGACGATTTCGTGGTTGCCGAAACCATTGATGAAGCATTACAGTTGGCGCGTCGAAGAACCGGCAATGATCAATTGTCCGTTTCCGATCTGACACAAGACAGCGATGCGCTTGATACATGGTTTTCATCGTGGCTTTGGCCGATGGCAGTTTTTGGCGGAATAATGGATCCCGAGAACAAGGATTTCAAATATTACTACCCGACCAACGACTTGGTGACCGGGCCTGATATCCTGTTTTTCTGGGTTGCCCGGATGATTATTGCAGGATATGAATATACGGGTCAGAAGCCGTTCTCGAATGTATATCTGACAGGATTGGTACGCGACAAACAACGCCGGAAGATGTCAAAATCTTTAGGGAATAGCCCCGATCCTTTGGATTTAATTGATAAGTTTGGTGCCGATGGTGTACGTGTGGGTCTGTTGCTCAGCGCATCCGCAGGGAATGACATCATGTTTGACGAGGAGTTGTGCAATCAGGGCAGGTCGTTTTCGAACAAAATCTGGAATGCCTTCAGGCTGATAAAAGGGTGGGAGGTAAGTGACAGGATTGCACAACCCGAGTCGGCGCAGGCAGCAATCCGATGGTATGAAGCGAGGCTTCAGCAATCGTTACTTGAAATCGATGATCATTTTGAGAAGTACCGAATTTCGGATGCGCTTATGACTATCTACAAGCTTATTTGGGACGATTTCTGTTCGTGGTTCCTCGAAATTATCAAACCGGCGTATCAGCAACCTGTAGACCGACAAACCTTTGACGCCGCAATTGTACTTCTCGAGAATAATCTCAAACTACTGCACCCGTTTATGCCGTTTTTAACTGAGGAGATTTGGCAGCTGATCACGCCACGAACCACCGAAGAAGCGCTGATCGTATCGGAATGGCCGGAAAGCGAGCCGTTTGATGCCGCGCTGATTACTGATTTTAATAATATGGCTGAAGTCGTATCCGGAGTCCGTTCCATCCGAAAGGATAAAAACATCGCATTCAAAGATCCTATCCAGCTTAAAGCGGTGAATAACGACCAATTGCCGACGTACCTCGACCCGGTGATTCAGAAGCTCGGCAACATCTCGGATCTCGAATACGTTTCAGATAAAATTGATGGAGCGCTGTCTTTCCGTTTCAAATCGAATGAATATTTTATTCCCGTCACCGGCAATATTAACATCGAGGAAGAGATTGATAAGCTAACAGAGGAATTGAACTACGTAAAAGGTTTTCTAAAATCGGTTCAAAATAAATTGTCAAACGAGAAATTCGTGACTGGTGCGCCGCAAAAGGTGCTGGAGAATGAGAGAAAGAAAGAGGCCGACGCCCTGGCTAAAATTGAGACAATAGAGCAGAGTCTGAATTCGCTGAAATAGCTTTTATACTGAAGGCCTTGCCGGCGTTGCCGCTTTAGTTGCAGCTTCGTACCTTTTGGCGACGTTTTCCCAGTTAATGACTTTAAAGAAGCAGTCGATATACTTTTTACGTCGATACTGGTGGTTTAAATAGTACGCGTGCTCCCAAACATCCAATGCTAAAATAGGTGTGCCCGGAACTACCGCCTGCGGCATCAGCGGGTTATCCTGGTTTGGAGTATTGGTTACCTGTAGTTTACCGGTCCGGTCAACGATCAGCCATGCCCAACCAGAGCCAAATTGACGCGAAGCAGCACTTTGGAGAGCGGTTTTAAAGTCATCAAACGAGCCAAAATCCTTTGTGATTGCATCGGCGAGAACGCCTGTAGGTTCGCCGCCACCTTCGGGAGACATGCTTTCCCAAAACAGATTATGGTTGTAATATCCGCCTGCGTTATTCCGCAGAGCCGAGTTAGACATGTCGAGATTGGCAAGCACTTCTTCGATTGTTGACTTCTGGTATATAGTCGTCTCGACGGCACGATTGAAATTGTTCGTATATGTAAGATAATGTTTTGAATAATGGATATCCATCGTCAGTGCGTCAATATTCGGCGCGAGCGCGTCGTATGAGTAAGGGAGTTTTACGATTGGAAACGGGCCCGGATCGGCACGAACGTCATCCGGATTTCCCAGTTTTACCTTTTCTTCGGCTGCTGGCAGCGGTACTTCGACAACTTCGGTTAATTTTTTATCGTTGCATGCGTAAAAACTTATCGCCAGTAAAGGACAGATTATATATTTTTTCATGCTATTTCAGCGAATTGATGATTTTAATATACTGTTCTTTTGCTTCATCGGTCGAGAGATGGCTGATTTGCATCCATGCATTGGTTTTAAAGGCATTTCTAAGATCGGCTGCGCTGGTGGTATTGCCATGATGATTTCCTTGCGTTGCCTGCTTATAATATGCATAGAGCCTCAGCTGAACATCCTGCGGCAGTGAAGACTGCGACATCGTGGCAGCTATTTCGACAGCTTGATTAAACCGGATATCTAACTCGGATTCATGCATTTTCTAATGTTTTGTAGCAATAATATCACGTCCGCCAACCACCTTCTGCCCGAGCTTTACGTTTAGTTCGGTGCCGATTGGGAGATACAGATCCACACGGGATCCGAATTTAATAAAACCGGCGTCGGAACCCTGGACCACCTGCATTCCTTCTTTGGCATAATTAACGATTCTTTTTGCGAGGGCTCCGGCTATCTGGCGATAAAGAACTTCACCAAAAATCCGATTTTCAACAACTACCGTGGTTCGCTCGTTATCGGTACTTGCTTTCGGATGCCATGCGACGAGATATTTACCCGGATGGTATTTGCTGAATTTTACGAGGCCGTTGACCGGATAACGTGTCACATGCACATTTATCGGCGACATGAAGATCGAGACCTGCAGGCGTTTGTCTTTAAAGTATTCGGTTTCCTGAACTTCCTCAATCACCACGACTTTGCCATCAACCGGCGCAATCACATGTTCATCGGCGATGTTGGTAATCCGCTTCGGATTTCGGAAAAACTGCAGCACCATGACCAGCAGGAACAGTACCGTGAATTGCAGAACCTTCTGCAGCCAGAAGATTGTTACGAACCTATCTGCCAAAAATATAAACACAACTGTTAGCGTTGTTGCTATCAGTATTATTTTCCCACCCTCTTTATGAAACATAAAATGTTATTTGATATAATAAAAATAAAATTGGCGCGGCAAATATCACGCTGTCCAGCCGATCGAGAATCCCACCGTGACCGGGCATGATCCGACCGCTGTCCTTGACGCCTGCGATGCGTTTGAACTTCGACTCCACAAGATCACCCAATGTCCCAAAGATACTTATAATTATGGCACTAAGAATCCATATAAACTGCGGCTGCGATACATAGTAATCGGCTATTAATATGCTTCCTAGCATCGTGAAGACCAATCCCCCGATGAAACCTTCGACCGTTTTCTTAGGTGAGATCCGCTCAAAAAGCTTTGTCCTTCCGATTGTTTTACCAATAATAAACGCAAAGGTATCATTTGTCCAGAAAAGAATAAAAATACCAATAATAATTTTGGGATTAAAATGCTCGCCAACACCCGGGATTTTCGGGATCAGGATAAACGGGATTATGATATATCCGATCAGGAAGAGATATCCCAGAGGGCGGCTAACGGTTTTCTTACTGAGGTTATACAAAAACATCAGACACCGTATATTGATCAGGATGGTCGCCATAACAAGGAACATGTCGAAATTTTCGATCCATCGGCCCGAGAACGGGTAAAGATTCAGGAATGTGTATGCAACCGTTGCAAACAACAAGGGTACAACCCTGTTGAGATTTATCAGCGTGCAGAACTCCACCACACAAACAAGCATAAAAAAGCCGAAAAGCAGCAGAAATGTTTCAAAAGAAAAAGAAGTAGCGGTGATCAGCAGAAGTATGTAAACAATGCCAGAGAGAATTCTCGTCAGCGTTTCTTTCATATCTTAGAGGTCTTCTAGCAGGAGCAAATATAAATTCTTTGCCGAACTTCCGTACTGAAGGAAATCCTCTTCCTTGGCTTTTTCAAAATATTTAATGGTGGTAATGTTGGTAGGGTAATCCTTCTCGTACTTTTTTTTGATTGTCCGCAAACCGTCACTCTTTGATTCGAGAATCTGACTTGTCATTCCTAGTATGACAATGTTTTGAGGGAGTTCGTTCGGCTTGTTTTGTTTAATCTGGTTTGATGAGAATAAAACAGATCCTTCGTCT
>CAZLWZ010000173.1:0-4636 GCA_964563275.1 uncultured Flavobacterium sp. | reverse complement strand
CGAAACCACTAACAGGCATCCGGGATAATCCAATAAAAAACTTTCCAAAACATTTAATGTAACAATGTCCAGATCGTTCGTAGGCTCATCCAGAATCAAAAAGTTAGGATTCTGAATCAAAACCGTACACAAATAAAGTCGTTTTAACTCGCCACCGCTGAGTTTCTCAACAAAGTCATATTGCTTTTTATTATCGAACAAAAACCGCTCGAGAAGCTGTGAAGCCGAAATAATCTTACCTTTGGTCAGCGGAATATATTCGCCGTATTCCTTAATGATATCAATCACTTTTTGCCCAGGTTTCGGATTTATGCCGCTTTGCGTATAATAACCAATTTTGATGGTTTCACCCACAATGACTTTCCCGGAATCGGGTGGAATTGTACCGGTAATCAGATTCAAAAATGTCGATTTTCCCGTACCGTTTTTACCAATGATCCCAATGCGCTCACCGCGCTGAAAATCAAACGTAAAATTATCCAAAATCACACGATCCTTAAATCGCTTGCTGAGTTTGTACAGCTCGATGATCTTGCTGCCCATGCGCTCCATATTAATCTCGAGCTCGACCTGGTTTTCTTTCCGGCGGCTTTCCGCTTTTTCCTTGATCACATAAAAGTCATCCTGACGCGATTTCGATTTCGTAGTCCGGGCTTTAGGTTGACGACGCATCCAAGCCAGCTCCTTAACGAAAAGGTTCTGAGCCTTGTCTATACTCGCGTTTTCCGATGCGATCCGCTGCTCTTTTTTCTCTAAATAATAGGAATAATTCCCTTTATACTGATATAATTTTCCATTGTCGAGTTCGATAATTTCGTTGCAAACACGCTCCAGAAAGAAACGGTCGTGCGTGACCATAAACAAAGTAATGTTTTCTTTCGCAAAATAACTTTCAAGCCATTCGATCATTTCGAGATCGAGGTGGTTCGTAGGCTCGTCTAAAATCAACAAGTCAGGCCGACTTATCAAAATGATCGCGAGCGAAAGCCGTTTCTTTTGTCCACCCGACATGTTTTTGACTTTCATCGTCAGGTCTTCGAGTTTTAGTTTGAACAGGATCTGCTTGAACTGGGTTTCAAAATCCCAGGCATTGTGTCGGTCCATCGCATCAAATGCCTTTTGGTAGGCCTCGTCATCATGCGGGTTTGCGAGCGCGTGCTCATAATCGGCTATAACCTTTAAAACAGGATTATCCGATGCGAATATGCTTTCCTCAACCGTCAGTTCGTCCTGAAGGTCGGGCACCTGCGACAAAAACGCCATTTTAATCCCTTTACGGATCGTTACGTTGCCGCTGTCGGGTTCATCAACACCATTTATGATATTCATAATGGTCGTCTTCCCCGAACCATTCTTCGCAATAAAAGCTATTTTCTGGTCTTTGTTGATGCCAAAGGATATGTTGCTGAAAAGCGTGCGGTCGCCAAACGATTTGGATATATTTTCTAAAGATAGGTAATTCACAGTGTATTTTTTGCAAAAGTACGCCTTTTTAATTTTTGGTGTGTTGACGAATTTCAGCTCTTTGCTCCATCGTTTATTTGTTTGAAGCTGTTTCCCGCTTTCCGCCTTTATCTCTCCGCTGCGCTGCGAGGATACCGGCTTCAATCGGGGCTAGGGCCGATTCGTTACAAGGAATCCGCTTTTGGAACCGTCAAATTGTCTTTCAAAAATGCCAAATTGTCGCAGTTTTTGTGTTGGTACGCAACTTGTAAAAATCCGGTCGTAAATCGAAGTTTAACTTTTAAAATCTTTTAAAAATGAACTTAGTAAAAAGAAACAACAGCAACACCGGCAGCACATTTTTTCCAACATTAATGGAAGAATTATTTCGTCCTGATTGGATGGGTGGTATCCAAAATAGCACAAGTATGACTGTGCCACCAGTAAACATCAGGGAAACCGACAACTCGTATGAAGTCGAATTATCTGCACCGGGTAAAAGAAAGGAAGATTTCAATATCGAAATCGACAACGACCTGTTAACCATCTCGTCTGAATTCAAAAATGAAAATTCAACCGAGGAGGGTAAATTTACAAGACGTGAATTCTCGTTCTCATCATTCAAAAGATCTTTTACGCTCCCTGAGACCGTGAAAGAAGACGATATCAGCGCTTCTTACGAAAGCGGTATCCTGAGAATTACACTCCCAAAACGGGAGGAGGCGTTACCAAAACCAAAACGCCAAATCGATATCCTATAATGTTAAAGGCGCCCTGTCGGGCGCTTTTTTTTTGACCGCTGCTCAAGGATATTGCGCAATCGCGCAAACCATTATCTTTGCCGGATGAAGTTGTCGGTCGTCATTTTAAATTATAATGTCAAATACTTTTTGCAGCAATGCCTACTTAGCGTTGAAGCTGCAATACGCGCTATCGATGCCGAAATTATCGTAGTCGATAATAATTCGACCGACGGCAGTTGCGAAATGATCCACTCGCTTTTTCCAAATGTTACTCTGATCGCAAATTCAGAAAACACTGGATTCCCTAAAGGGAACAACATTGGTGTCGCGTTGGCCAAAGGCGAATATATCTGCATTTTAAATCCTGATACTGTTGTTGCCGAAGACACATTTGTTTCAGTACTTGATTACATTTCTTCAAAACAAAATGCGGGAATTGTAGGCTGCCGACTCATAGATGGCGCGGGTAATTTCCTTCCGGAGTCCAAACGCGGGGTTCCTACACCGTATGTGGCACTGACCAAGATTTTTGGCCTATATAAGCTGTCACCGAAGCTTTTTGGCAAATATTACGCATCTCATTTATCGGAATACGAATCTGGAGCCGTAGATATTCTGGTAGGCGCTTTCATGGTGATGAAGCGCGAACTCTACTTAGAAATTGGCGGTTTCGACGAAAATTGTTTTATGTACTCGGATGATATCGATTTGTCATATCGCGTCCTGAAAGCCGGGTATCAAAATTTTTACTTTGCCGGAACATCCGTAATTCATTATAAAGGTGAGAGTACCGCGCGCGACCAATTATATATGAAGCGCTTTAGCGAGGCGATGAATTATTTTTATAAAAAACATTTTGAAGTTTCACCGATTTTTAATGTTTTCATGAAATCGGGTGCCGCGTTGTTCGCATTGGCAAAACGCAAGAAGAAAGTCACCAGGGTCGCCCCGTCGAATTATATTTTACTTTCGAGCGATGAAGCATTACGCATGCAAGTTGAAAACTTGTTAGAAAGTAATATCGGTCAGGCACAAAACGCTGAACAAATTGATTTAAATTCGTTAGGATCATATACGCAGCTACTTTTTGACAATGCGGAATGTGACTTTCGAACGATCATCCGCACTATGCAACATTTGCAGCAGTATGGAGTATCTTACAGGATCATACCAGACAGTGATGACGGGACGCGGTACATCATCGGAAGTGACAACAGTAACGACAGAGGCGAAATCAAAATTATTTCCTCCATTACATAGGCCGTCAGAGATTCTAAAATATTAGGCAATTCGCGCTGATAGCGAAAAAAAAGAATTAATTTCGCAAAGAGAAAATTGAAAAGCACCATTAAGGTAACAATATGGCAAGATTTGAATTAAAACTTCCTAAAATGGGAGAAAGCGTTGCGGAAGCGACGATCACGAATTGGCTAAAAGAAGTTGGCGACACTATTGAAGCTGATGAGGCAGTACTCGAAATTGCAACCGATAAAGTCGACAGCGAAGTGCCGTCGGAAGTATCAGGTGTACTCGTTGAAAAACTGTTTGAAAAAGACGATCTGGTTCAGGTCGGCCAAACCATTGCCATAATCGAAGTTTCCGGTGGTGTCGTCGTCGACGCGCCAGCCGAATCGACCACGAAAGCTGCAGAAGAAATCCAATCAAATATGGAATCTGCGAAACAGTATGTAGCGGCACCAGCACCTACAAAACAGGATTTTTCAAATTCCGATAAGTTTTTTTCCCCATTAGTAAAAAATATCGCCAAAGAAGAAGGTGTTTCTATTGCTGAGCTGGAAAGTATATCCGGAACCGGCAACGAAGGCCGCGTCACCAAAAATGACATATTAAATTACCTGGAAAACAGGAAAAATTCTCCAGCTCAGCAAAGCCAGCAGTCACAACCTGCGTCTCAGCCTGAAGCTCCAAAGTCGGAACCACAAAAACCGGAAGCACCAAAATCGGAAGCACCAAAACAACCAACATCGGCTCCGGCTCAAAAAGCGGCACCGGTATCGGTTAACGGCCAGGACGAGATCATCGAAATGGATCGTATGCGTAAGCTCATCGCCGGATATATGGTGCAGTCTATTCAGACATCGGCGCACGTTCAATCTTTTATTGAGGTCGATGTAACCGCGATCTGGGACTGGCGTGAAAAAAATAAAAATGCTTTCGAAAAACGCGAAGGTGAAAAACTGACCTTTACGCCAATATTCATGGAAATCGTTGCCAAGGCACTTAAAGATTTTCCGATGATGAATATTTCAGTCGAAGGCGATTACATTATTAAAAAGAAAAACATCAACCTGGGCATGGCGGCAGCCTTACCAAACGGAAACCTAATTGTTCCTGTTATTAAAAATGCCGACCAACTGAACCTCTTGGGAATGGCGAAAGCCGTAAACGATTTGGGCAGCCGCGCGAAAGCCGGAAAATTGAAACCTGAT
>CAZLWZ010000172.1:0-4637 GCA_964563275.1 uncultured Flavobacterium sp. | reverse complement strand
AAATCGGTCGACGGCTTACGCTTTCCAATGATCAGCGCACACGGAACCTGATAATCCCCCGCAGGAAACGACTTGCTATAAGTCCCTGGAATAACAACAGATCGTGCCGGAACCACGCCTTTCATTTCTACAGGCTCGTCGCCCGTCACATCAATGATTTTAGTGGATGCTGTCAAACAAACATTGGCTCCGAGAACCGCTTCCGTTTCAACGCGTACTCCTTCGACAACAATACAACGCGATCCGATAAAAGCGCCGTCTTCGATTATTACCGGTGCGGCCTGCAAAGGTTCGAGCACGCCACCAATCCCGACGCCGCCACTTAGATGAACATTTTTGCCAATCTGTGCGCAACTTCCTACGGTTGCCCAGGTGTCGACCATTGTTCCTTCATCGACATAAGCGCCAATATTTACGTAACTCGGCATCATGATCACACCTTTGGAAATGTAGGCACCATGCCGTGCCACTGCATTCGGTACAATTCGGATTCCTTTATCGGCATAACCTTTCTTTAGCGGAATTTTATCGTGATATTCAAAAATACCCACCTCATAAGTTTCCATTTTCTGAATCGGGAAATACAAAACAACCCCTTTTTTCACCCATTCATTCACTTGCCAACCATCTAAAGTCGGTTCTGCTACGCGAAGCGTCCCTTCGTCCAATAGCGCAACAACTTTTCTGATTGCAGCAGTAGTGTCTTCGTTTTTAAGCAGTTCGCGGTTATTCCAGGCTTCTTCAATGGTGGCTCGTAGATGATTCATCGTAGTAAATTTAAGTACAAATATAATCTCAATTTTCGGGACGATGTTTACCGGAGCGGCGAAAAATATCGGATCAATAGGTATTATTGTAATAACTTCTCATGAACAACAGGTGCCAAAGCAGGTGATTTTTCCTGCCAATGCAATTTTATTCGTATTTTAGTTGACTTTTCGGCAACGCCGAACATTACACTTATGAAAAACAAAATTTTTGATATTTTCAATCTTCATGAAGGAGAAGATGATAAAGCCAAAACTCAGGAAAGGGTAACCAAGGAAATTAACTTTACCGGCGCCAATATCTGGATTCTTGCCTGTGCGATCTTGGTGGCATCGGTCGGTTTGAATGTCAATTCAGCCGCCGTTATTATTGGTGCGATGCTAATTTCCCCATTGATGGGTCCGATTGTCGGTGCCGGATTTGCATTGGGGATTTACGATTTCGATTTATTAAAAACTTCACTCCGAAACCTGGCGATTGCCACCGTGGTAAGTTTGGCCGTTTCCACTTTTTATTTTTTTGTGAGTCCGTTTAAGGATGTGCAATCGGAACTTTTGGCCAGGACAACGCCCAATATTTACGACATCCTTATTGCGTTCTTCGGAGGAATCGTTGGCGCAATCGCCATCACGCGCGTCGAAAAAGGCAATCCTATTCCCGGTGTCGCCATTGCAACAGCTTTAATGCCTCCGTTATGTACTGCGGGATATGGGCTGGCCACGGGCAATTGGGCGTATTTTCTGGGCGCATTCTATTTATATTGTATTAATTGCGTTTTCATCGGCATCGCAACATTCGCGATAATCAAATTCCTGAAATATCCTGCCAAGAAAATGATCAATCCAATACAACAAAAGAGGGTTCGTCAAAGTATTACCTGGCTCACGATAGTAATGCTGCTCCCAAGCAGTTACCTGGCGTATAATCTATATCGCGAACAGGAATTCCGTAAACGTACTGAGCTGTTCCTTGACCGCGAATTTACTCAGAACGGTGACGTGATCGTTTATCGCAAGACCCACGTAAGCAGTAAGCCCAAGCGGGTTGAACTTGCTTTTTTATCGCGCCGGTTTGAAGCCGAGGAAATAAAGCAGCTAAACGAGAAACTGGAGAAAGCGGTAGATGAAAGTGTCAACCTGATTATCAGGCAGGACAGCACCGACCGACTGACAGCCTTGAAAGGCGATATTATGAATGAGATCAAACACACCACTTTGCTGAATACTTCGAAAGACGTAAAGATTGCTACGCTACAGCAGCAAATCTCAAGCAATACTTTTGATACAAAGCAGATACTAGGCGAGGCGGAGGCTTTGTTTCCAACGATAGGAGCAATGTCGATTGCAAATCATTCCTTCACACAGGCTAACGACAGTACATTTACAGAAACCGTCGTAATCATCGACATAAACGGTGCCTTTCCGAACACTGAGCGCACAAAGTTTTCAAACTGGCTTGCTAAACGCCTCGCAGTAAAGAATGTTTCGGTTTATACGCGATAGGTGATGAGAGATAGCTTTTCAAAACAGGCTGCAGGGTATGTCCGATCCCGACCTGATTATCCCGCATTGGTCCTTGCTGATTTGCCGTCTGTAGCTTTATACAGCTCACGCATTTGGTCACATGCTCTAAATGCGGTAAACGAAAAGTCATCGCCGAAAGTAATGTTGCGGAATTTTAATCGGAATTAAAATAAGGATATGCCACGAATTCTTGCCCTGGATTACGGACAAAAACGAACGGGAATTGCTGTCACCGATGAGCTGCAGATTATCGCGTCGGGCCTTACCACGGTTGCATCGGAAGACGTGATTGGTTTTCTCACAAAATATTTCGCGTCTGAAACGGTGGAACGCGTCCTTATCGGCAAACCGATGCAGATGAATTACGAACCATCGCAAAGCACCGAAGCCATCGAAACATTCGTGACAAAATTTATCCGCACTTTTCCTGAAATGCCGGTGGAAAGAGTAGATGAACGGTTTACGTCAAAAATGGCCGTGCGAACAATGATCGACAGCGGACTGCGCAAAAAGCAACGTCAAAACAAGGCACTCGTCGACGAAATTTCGGCCACGATAATGCTGCAGGACTACCTGCTTCGAAAGAGATAATTATTTGGTGAGTCTTAACTGCCGCGCCGCCTTCAGTATTTTTTCAGATAATCCTGTCAGCCATATCAACTGTTCGATGACCAGATGCGCTTCCTGCATTTTAAGTTCATATTGGTACTGGTCTGCAATTTCGGCATTGGAGATCTCGCGGGCTCTCATGTTCTTCAGTTCGGTAAATCTTAACGCAGCTTCATCACTGTCTTCAACATCTTCAAAGGTCTCTACCACCTCGAGGTTCAACAGCATAATTGCCCCATTCAGATTGGCGATAATTTTGTCTACAGCTACATTAAAGGCTTTAGAGGCCGTTGTAGTATTTCGTGTCTGGATATATGTGCCAAGGGAAGCCGAGGATGAAAGCAGCGTGTGATTAAGTACTGCAAGTTCATAAATTTGTGCAATTTGCCTTTGTTTTGACTTCGGTTCCTGACTCATCCTCTGGTAAGAAGCCATCAGATTGCCAACACCGACAAACGCGTTTTTGCGCGCGACTCTATATGATGTGGTGACATCGCCTTTTTTATTGTACAGAGAGGATATTTCAATAAGATAATCCCGATTTGCTTCTATAGCATTTTTTAAAAAAGCCGGCGTACTGATAAATTCCCATGAAGGCCAGAAAAAATAATTGGCGAGGAAGGCGAGGCCACCACCAACTAATGTATCGACGATCCTGTACTGGATCACATTTTCTATGTCGGGTGTCAGGATTCCATATAGAAAAACAACGTACATTGTGACAAAAGTGACTCCAACCCTATAATTGATCGACGTGAACGTAAAGCCGAAAATCATTGAAACAACAGCCAGCGTGCCAATCAGCATTGGGTCCTGCGCGGCGCCCAGAATCGCAAAAGCAATTAACCCGCCGATGATCGTTCCGATGATTCGCTGATAACTTCGGGACTTGGTCAATCCGTAACCGGGCCGCATGATGACGACAATGGTGATCAGGATCCAATACATATTCTGAAGCGGGAAAAACCACCCTATGAGAAAACTGAGCATAATTGTAAATGTCAGTCGTAGCGAATGCCTGAAAATAGAAGAAGAAAAACTCAGGTTCTCCAGCAACGTGGCTACCGGATAATATATAGGCGTGAGAAACTTTTCGAGGTCTTTGTCGCGTCCCTTCAGTGCCTTCAGATCGGGTTCTGTTGAAAATGCGCGTTCGATAACTTTGATCTTTTCAATTTGTTTTTCGGCATAGTGCAACATGTTGTTGAGCATCCAGACACCATCGATCACAGATTGTTGTGACGATTCATATTCCCTGACTGCGGCTTCAAACCTGGTGAGGTTTTTTCGCAACTTTCGCCGCGGAATATATGGACGTGAGTTTTCGATGCTTTTTGCAAGCTGTTTCAAGGTCGACGACAAGCTGTACGCCAGGTTTTGATACGCTTCAAGTACGTTTTTATGCCCGCTGAACTCATTCTGTATTTTATTGTGATCAAACGATGTCGACAACGCCAGTTCCAAAATTTCCACCAGTGAAATGAAGGCGAGCAACATTTTTCTGTTCTGTTCCGAATTACCGGAATCGGGCCGGTTCCTGATTAATATCTCGCGAATGTTCTCCTGTATCATATTCAGGTCGACCTGCAGGTTCAACTGCTTTTCGATAATTTTCGCGCGATCGGCATCGGCGTCCCATAAATAGCCACGCAATTTAAGATATCTGGAAGTCAGCCGTATGCTTTCGGCCATTTGAAGTTCGGTGTACCGGTGCGGCCGCAGGAAATGAAAAATAAG
>CAZLWZ010000171.1:0-4752 GCA_964563275.1 uncultured Flavobacterium sp. | reverse complement strand
TTCATCACTGCCAACCTGGAGGCGTTAAAATTCGTCGGTTTAAAACCTTCCCGAAAAATCAAATTATTTAATGGAAGTCTGGAGACGAGGTTCGTTAAATATGAAATGTATGAAGGGAGTAAGCGTGCGAAATTTCAAACGGACGAACCTTTAAAAGATCAAAATTAGCATCATGTCATTAAAAACAAAAGCCTTTATATATCAATTTCTTGGATTCGCAATATTGTTTATAGCCGCCCGCTTTTTACTCGATGAATATTCTTCATTATCGGGATTTTGGCTTCCGGCGACCGCCTTCGTCATCGGAACACTACTGGCGCCTAAATTTCAGGTAATTAATACCAACCAAGGACAGAAGATGTTCATGAAGTGGATGTTTATTAAAGGAATAAAGGAAGTTAAATAAAGTTATTGTTCGCCCGCAGGCACGATGCGCTTTTTGTAAATCGGAATGAAGTACGATATCGTGTAGTTGAACCCAACCCCGAATTTTCCCTCATAGGTGCGGTTGAAGCCCGGAATATATAAATTGTCAAATGTTTCGGGTCGTTTGTTGCTCACCAAATAGTTGATTCTAAAACTGAATCCTGCAAAAATATTGCTGAACAGTTCTGCTTTCATTCCCGCGACAACTTCGATCCAACTGGCTGAGAGTCCGTCGAACTTTTCACCTGAAACCACTGTTTCCGATTGCCCAAAGTACGGATACGGGTTATAGATTCTATATGTATTCAGCGTCTGATTAAAACTGCTCACACCGTATCGCATACCCACCGAAATGATGTTTTCCATGTCCAGCCAGTTTTCATACGCGTTATAATCGAAGCCAACTTTAAAATACGATCCCGAAGTCGTAAAATTCAGCCGTGCGTCATCAACCGTGATTTCCTCGTTGCCAAGTTCGCCAGCCAGAAAATAATTTTTGGTCAGCCGGTAGTCGCCCACGATTTCGAAGCCGCGGTAATCACTGTCGTAAAATGAACGTGCAAGCCTGTAAAGATCGGCACCGACGCGAACGCCATGCCGCTGGGTTTTAACAGGTATGCTGTCTACAACACTTTGCTGTGCGTAAGTGGCCTGAAGCGCAATCAGTAAAAGTAAACTAGAAATATATCTCGATATGTGTTTCATTCTCCGAGTTGATGTTGTAGTTTTCGACGATGATGTTTTTAATCCAGCTTCCGGCCACGATAGGATAGGTGCCATTTAAGAGAAACGGCGGCGGCAAGTCGATGTCGTTATTTAACTGAAAAAGCGTTCTGTAGCCGCATGCCCGCGAAACATATTCGGTTGACCGGGTATAGTTAAATATTATATCATCGGTGTAAATTATGTCCGGGTTGTTGTTGCCATTGTTCAGAATAAACCGGTATTCAACAGCATCGGCCGTGATATCAAGCGGAATCCGGATCTCGTTGACACCATTAAAGCGCAGCGTATCGGCATCGGTGACGTCAATCCCGACCACAGCCAGATTCGTCACATTGCGAGGCTGGTTGTCGAGCTGATTGAAGAACCGAATTACCAATTGCGAGGTAACCGGTGTTGCGGGATCACAAATATCGTCTTTCTCACAAGCCAATGTCAGCAGCGCAACAATCGGAATCAGCAGCAGGAGTATTTTCTTGAAAGGAGTGGCCATCAATCAGCGTTTTTCCAAAAGTACAACATTTTCCACATGATGCGTCTGCGGAAACATATCGACCGGGCGAACGCGGGCAACTTTATAATGTTCATCCATCAAAGCCAGATCACGTGCCTGTGTAGCCGAATTACAGCTTACATACACAATTTTTTCGGGAGCGATCTTTAATATTTGTTCAACTACATCTTTGTGCATTCCGTCGCGTGGCGGATCGGTGATAATAACATCAGGATGGCCGTGCTGCGCAATGAACTGGTCATTGAATATGACTTTCATATCGCCCACGTGGAATTCACAATTTGTAATATTATTGCGCTCAGCGTTGACGCGTGCATCGGCGATAGCCTCGGGAACGCTTTCCACGCCAATAACCTTTTTTGCATTTTTTGACACGAATTGTGCGATGGTTCCGGTGCCTGTGTATAAATCGTAAACGACTTCGTCACCGCGCAATCCCGCGAACTCGCGTGTAATTTTATAAAGTTCGTAAGCCTGCTCCGAATTTGTCTGATAGAAAGATTTTGCATTGATGCTAAACTTAAGGCCTTCCATCTCTTCCAGAATGTAGTCGCGGCCTTTGAACAGGTGCACCTGCTGATCGTAGATCGTATCGTTGGGCTTGTTGTTGACGACATATTGAAGCGATGTAATTTCCGGAAAACGCTCCGCAAGATGGTTCAGCAGAAGTTCGCGCTTTTGTAAATCATCTTCAAAAAACTGGACAAGCACCATGATTTCACCTGTCGACGTCGTTCTGATCATCAGGGTGCGTAATAAACCTTCGTGATGCCGCGGATTGAAAAATGTAAGCCCGTTAACATTTGCAAACTGTCGGACAGCGTTGCGAATTGCGTTTGACGGATCTTCCTGCAGGTAGCATTTATGTATGTCGAGAATTTTATCCCACATGCGTGGGATGTGGAATCCAAGCGCGTTCCTGTTGTCGAGTTCGCCTACGCTATCAATTTCGGCATCGGTCAGCCAGCGTGCGTTTGAGAATGAAAACTCCATCTTGTTCCTGTAGAAAAATTGTTTATCGGAACCCAGGATCGGCTCAAATTCCGGCAAAGCAACTTTCCCGATTCGCTGCAGATGGTTTCGCACCTCGTTCTGCTTAAAAACCAATTGCTGCTCGTAGTTCATATTCTGCCATTTGCAGCCGCCGCATGTGCCGAAATATTCGCATCTGGGTGTCACCCTGTGTTCTGAAAGCTCATGAAACCGAACCGCCTTGCCTTCGTAATAAGCTTTGCGCTTCTTAAACGTTTGCACATCAACGACATCGCCGGGAACAACATTGGGTATAAAAATTACTTTTCCGTCAGGAGCCTTTGCTACCGAAACGCCTTTCGCGCCCGCATCGAGCACTTTTATATGATCAAAAACGACCTTATCAGTATTTTTTCTTGCCATGGCGCAAAATTACATCTTTAAAGTTTGATAAATTTCTATTTCCAAAATTTTTCGATGGCTTTAATATTTCGTTAAAGGTTGATCGGTATTCGTAAGCCGGTGTCTAAATAGCTAACTTTGAGAGAACTTAAAAATCAATATCATGAAGAGAAATGCAACTGCTGTTTGGCAAGGGTCGCTGAAAGAAGGATCGGGAAAAATATCGGTCGAAAGCAAGACAATGGATAATGTTCAATATTCGTTTAAAACTCGTTTTGAGAACGGCACCGGTACAAATCCAGAGGAATTAATCGCGGCTGCCCATGCCGGATGTTTTACGATGCAACTTTCCGCATTTGTAGGTGAGGAAGGTTTTGATATTGAAATGATTGAGACTAAATGCGATATTGATCTTCAGGACGGAAGCATTGTAGGTTCGGAACTGACCGCGAATGCAAAGATCAGCGGCATATCGGATCAGAAATTTCAGGAATTGGTGACAAAAGCAGAGAAAAATTGTCCCATTTCAAAATTGATGAACACTAAAATTACATCCAAAGCAACACTTTTATAAATTTATTCCCTCCTACTGAAGAGCACGAAAAGATTAGTATTTTTGTGTCGGATGATTTCTCTCCGCAAGCAGGAATCGCATCAAATAATCAAAAATAAATAGCATGTCAGTTTTAGAAAAAATCAGTTCAGAAGAGGCAATATCATTGGAAGATAACTTTGGTGCCCACAATTATCATCCGCTTCCGGTGGTTTTGAGCCGCGGAGAGGGCGTTTATGTATGGGATGTTGAAGGAAAGAAATACTATGATTTCCTCGCAGCTTATTCCGCAGTTAACCAGGGGCATTGCCATCCGAAAATTGTTGATGCAATGATTTCGCAGGCAAAAACATTAACCCTCACATCACGGGCGTTTTATAATGATCAGTTGGGTCCTTACGAGCAATATATGGCGAAGACTTTTGGTTTTGATAAAGTTTTACCGATGAATACCGGTGCCGAGGCCGTCGAAACTGCACTGAAGATCTGCCGCAAATGGGCTTACGAGGTGAAAGGTGTGCAGCCAAATTCAGCTCAGATTGTGGTATGTGATGGCAATTTCCACGGTCGGACCACCACGATCATATCTTTTTCCAATGACGAAAACGCACGGAAAAATTTCGGTCCTTACACCGAAGGTTTCATCAACATACCGTATAATGATCTAGACGCACTCGAAGAAGTTTTTAAATCAGACAAAAATATTGCAGGTTTCCTTGTTGAGCCGATTCAGGGTGAGGCCGGAGTATATGTGCCTGCCGAAGGATATCTTTCAAAGGCAAAGGCATTATGCGAGCAATATAATGTATTATTTATAGCTGATGAGGTTCAGACGGGAATTGCCCGCACGGGGAAACTTCTGGCGTGCCATCACGAAAACGTGCAGCCTGACCTGCTGATTTTAGGAAAGGCGCTTTCAGGTGGTGTATATCCTGTTTCAGCAGTACTAGCCGATGATGCCGTAATGAACGTCATCAAGCCGGGCCAGCACGGTTCGACTTTTGGTGGAAATCCGATTGCTGCTGCGGTTGCTGTCGCCGCACTTGAGGTTGTTGCCGAAGAAAAACTGGCAGAGAACGCCGAAACATTGGGCGCAATTTTCCGCGAGAAAATCGGCGAATATATAAAAGGTTCTGATATAGCGCTGGAGGTTCGCGGCAAA
>CAZLWZ010000170.1:0-4756 GCA_964563275.1 uncultured Flavobacterium sp. | reverse complement strand
AACGGTATAGCCACCTTCGCCTTCCATTATAAAGCGCAGTGCCGAGGCTTTGTGTTTGTGGGCCGAGGTGCTTTCCCCGGGGCGCGTGACCTGAAGCCCGGTATAAAGCCAGCCAACGGCGGCGCTGACATCGCGACGCTTATCGTTTACAAGATAGACCACGCGACGGCCCGCCTGTTCCGGCGTCACCAGTTCCGACGACTTGAGTACCAGATTCCGAAGATCAGAGTATTTCCAAAGCATAGGTATCGAGGAACTGCGAGGTTCCCAAGGCTCGATATCATTGGCGACTGTCCACAAAGCTCCTGCGCCAAGGGTTTGGAGTTCGCGGTAATAAGCCTCCAGTTCAGGTGTGTCGCGAACGCGGGCGCGTCCTATCACGTCATCATTATATTTTGCATCCATAGCAAACTAATTTTTATTAAAATCGTCATGGTTATCGACGAATGTGATTTTGCGTGTCGGTGCCGTATTGACGCGCAGGTCGAATATGTCAAATCGGTTATAATGACCCAGGATATCGTGCATTTGTTTTGGCTGAATGCACTTTGCCAGGTCAATTTCGGCATATACTATTCCTTCATCATCAATCAATGATTCGCCCACAACGGCACCGTTTGGTCCGATGATTCCGCTGAACGCCGAATCCTTTCTTGACAGTAATTCTTCGGCATTGGGAACATCCGGTGAAAGCACCTCGATTATTTCTTTCGATATGGTCGAACAGGAAACTATAGTAAAAAGCTTGCCTTCAAATGAATGTGCGGCGGCACGAATTTTAATTGCTTCGGCCATATTGTAATCGGGTGGCGCAACGGGAAGCGAAATGTAATTGGCCACATGTATCAGTTCTCCCTGCGAAAGCAATGTAAACCGCGCGAGTGTATTGGTGTTTTCCCCACAGGCTAGCGTACCGATCGGGCCTAGTTTGGTGTCATACACTTTTAACGATGCGCCGTCGCCTGACGACCATGTGAGTTTTTCGGCCCACGTTGGTACCAGTTTCCGATGTTTCCCGATGATTTTACCCGAATTATCGATTATCAAATTTGTATTGTAAATCTCACCATAGCTCGGGCCGCGCTCGTTGATGCCGATTACTACGTGAATGTCATAATCTTTTGCAGCAAGGCAAATACGATGTATGGGTTCGCTATCGACAGTGACAGAGTTGCGGTATAATTGCTCGTACCACTTACTGCCCTGAACCGGTGTCATGATCCAGTTCCAATATGGATATCCGGCAACGAACACCTCTGGAAACGCGATTATTTTAGCTCCGTTTGATGCAGCCTCGGATATAAACGAGATAGCTTTGTCAACTGTTTTGTCAACATCAAGAAATACGGGTGATGTTTGAACAGCAGCGGCTTTAAACTTTGGGAAATCCATATTTGAAGTGTTTCAGTCGTGGTTTGGAGGTGCGCGTATCGGTCAAATTTACCAAAAAATTACCGGTACGCCGCTGATTAATGAAGTAAAAATTGGCTAAGACGCGCTCGTGTGTCGTCTGAAAAAGGTTCTGCTTTAAGGTCTGATGTTCCTTTATTCAATGCAACGTTTACCAACGTAACTTCGCCTGTAAGACAGGTGGAGCCATTGGCATGGATAAACTCGAATCCGCATTCGACGGATGCTTTCCCGACTTTATTCACCCAAAGCGACTTTACGATTTCATCGCCGATCCGTGCCGGGTTTTTAAATTGTACTTTTAAGTCAACCGTGGGAATGCCATTCGTCTCATGAATTTTTGAAAAAGGCCGGTCCAACGCTTCCTCAAACCAATCTTCGACAAGATCGTTCACGATTTCCAGAAACCTAGGATAAAAGACTATTCCCGCAAAATCAACATGCTTGAACCTGATGGTCTCTTTTTTTGTAAATTTTTTCATCTGTTGGTTTAAATTATTGTTTGAGTTTAAAGCGTTGTATTTTTCCTGTTTCCGTTTTAGGCAGCGTCTCCGCAAATCTTATTACGCGCGGATATTTGTAAGGCGCAGCATTTTCTTTAAACCAGGTTTGCATCTCTGCGACCAGTTCGGCACATGCCTTATTTTGGTCTTTTAAGACGATGTTTGCGCAAACCAGCATCCCTCGTTCTGAATCCGGTAGTCCAACCACGGCACATTCTGCTACTTCGGGATGCAGCAGAAGAACGCTCTCAACCTCGACTGCACCAATATTATAACCTGAGGAAATAATCATGTCATCGCCGCGCGCGACAAACCAATAGAAACCGTCCGAATCTTTTCTGAAAATATCACCGGTAATATTCCAGCCATTCTCAACATATTCACGCTGTTTCTCTTCGCGGTTTAGGTATTTACAGCCGGTAATCCCGCGAACTGCAAGTCGGCCCGGAGTATCAACTGGTGCTTCATTGCCTTCGGTATCGATAATCTTTGCCTCATAGCCGCGAACGGGCAGTCCTGTCGATCCGACTTTTAGATTATCTTCGTTTGAAGAAATGAATATGTGCAGAATCTCGGTAGAACCAATTCCGTCAATAATTTTTAAGCCGGTGCCTTCATGCCAGTCCTGCCACACCTTTGCCGGGAGTGTTTCACCAGCCGATACGCATCGGCGCAGCGACGAAACATCATAATCAGACACGCGCGAAGTGATCAGTCGCCATGCGGTTGGAGCGGTAAAGCAAATTGTTATTTTAAAATCCTGAATCGCCTGAAGAAGCAGTTCAGGTGTTGGTTTTTCAATTAAAAAGGTCGAGGCGCCGTAATAAAAGGGGAATAGTACCAATCCGCCAAGGCCAAAGGTGAAACCAAGCGGCGGACTTCCGGTGAAAATATCTTTCTGTGTCGGTTGCAGCGCATATTTCGGAAATGCTTCGCAAATGAGCAGAACATCTTTATGATAATGTGCCGTCATCTTCGGATTTCCGGTTGTTCCCGATGTAAATCCAATAAGACAAATAAAATCCGACTTCGATTTAAAGTTTTCAAATGCCGTTGATTTTGCGGCCATCTGAAGTTCCAAATGCGATTTTGTTTGCTCTGATCCGTCGAATGTCAGCACCTGCTTAAGGTAAGGCGATGAAACCTTTTGTAGCTCGTCGTGCAGCCTGATATCGCAAAGCGCGTGGGAAATTTCAGCGCAGTCAATCATGGTTGTCAGTTCTTTTTCGCGGAGCAAAGGCATCGTAGCCACGACGATACCGCCGGCTTTTATAACTGCAAACCAGCACGCTACAAACATCGGGTTGTTCGCCGCACGGATTAAAACCCGGTTTCCCGGCATAAGACCCATTTCGTCGACCAGCACGTGCGCAATCTGATTCGATTTCTCAAACAGATCGCGAAAGGTCCAGGTTAACTCGAATGTGCGGATGGCGACCTCATCGCCCCGTCCTTCACGAATATGGCGGTCTAAAAGTTTATCGACGCAATTCAAATCGGATGGGAAAACAAAATCCGGATCATCGTAAATAAAGTCTGGTTGCAGCTCCGGTGGCGGAAGGTGCTCGTGCGCAAAATTATCAACGTAATGTGTCATTGTTATAGATTTAAAACGGCTATTTACTGTTGTGGCTTTCGGGTTTGAGGGCTTTTTTCATTTCTTCCTTTTCCTTTCGCAGAGACTGCTGCAACGGATACAGATGTTGTGTGCCCTGAAAATATTGCGCAGGAATGTCATCGGGGCGAAACTGCTCATAGGCCTGTGCGTGGCGAACAAAACCCGGGTCAAGCAACAGCGGCTTGCCCAAAGCGACCAGATCGGCACGTCCATTTAATAAAATTGTGTTGATCTGATCGATATCCTGTACAGATCCTGTTGTAATAGTAGGAATACCGACTGAATTTCTGACCATATCAGCGAACGGCGTCTGCCACATTCGGCCAAGCTGCGGATTTTGATCCGCGACTGTATTTCCCGTAGAGACATTTATTATGTCGGCACCTGCTTTTTTAAAGGCTTGCGAAATATACAGGACATCCTTCTCTGTGATGCCGTGCTGTTTCCAGTCGGATGCTGAAATTCTTACTGAAATTGGTTTGGTGTCCGGAAATTCCTCACGGATCGCATTAAAAACCTGTAGCGGGAATTTGCATCGGTTTTCGACCGACCCGCCAAATTCATCCGTTCTGTTGTTGGTTAGTGGCGAGAGGAACGATGCGAGCAGATAACCGTGATGCGACTGTAGTTCGATCATATCAAAACCAGCGGTCTCCGCATTTGCGGCAGCACGTCGGAACTGGTCGATAACCTCCTTCATATCAGCATTGGTCATTTCTTTTGGGTCCGGCATATCTTCACGAAAAGCAATAGGAGACGCTGAAATCAGTTCCCAAGGTTCTTCCAACGGTTTGCCGCCATCGAAAGGAGGTAAAACGGCGCCTTTTCGACCGGAATGTCCTAATTGAACTCCGATTTTGGCCGATGAATTCTGATGAATAAACTCTGTTATCCGCTTCCATGCAACTATCTGTTCTTCAGACCATATTCCCGCACAACCTAAAGTAATACGACCGGTGGCTGATATCGCTGTCATTTCGGTCAGAATGAGTCCGATGCCCGATGTCGCACGTGCACCGTAATGCACCAGATGCCAATCTGAAACCAAACCATCTTTAGCGCAATATTGCCCCATAGGTGACATGACGATGCGATTTTTCAACACCATATCGCGAAGTTGAAAAGTCGTAAAAGCCGCAGGCGAATCTGACGCGGCACCGGAACGCGAATTAAACTCGGCCAAAACCTTTGTCGTAAACGCGGAGTCGCGCATCGCTAAATTTTC
>CAZLWZ010000169.1:0-4759 GCA_964563275.1 uncultured Flavobacterium sp. | reverse complement strand
CAGGATACACTTTCGACTGATGCTGTGCGAATGGCGCAACACCGATCCAGCGCGTGTTTTTTTCACCAGCAATCAATCTTACTTCCAGGTCGATGTTTTTTTTGTGTGGGTAGGCTTCCTGCTTCAGGTCGACAGCAATACCAAGTTTGGAAAACACCTCAACATGTTTATCAAAAACCGGGCGGAGAGGTTTAAAAATTTTGTTCTTCGAACGGGTCAACGCCTTCTTTGCTTTTCGGTCTTTGTTAAACGCAGCGCTTCTTATTCCCGATATCGTGAAAAGCGCCCGGATGATCTTTGATCGCAGCACATTGTGCAGATCGGCGAATGCATCGGGCTTTATTTTGCGTAGATCTTTATAAAGTGTCCATAGTCCTACAGCCCCTTTGTGACGGCGCTTTGCATCAAACGGGAAAAATGTTACATTGGGAATGTCAAAAAAAGGTTCGAAGAACGGCCTGCTGACAATGGTTAATTTTATATGCGGATGTTGCTGAGCCAATGCACGCACGACAGGGACCGTCATCGCGACATCGCCCATTGCGGAGAGCCGGAAGACGATTATATGTTTTATCTGGGCTGACAAGTCTTTGTCGGGAGATTACTTCTTCTGGTACAAAACCGGGTTCAGGTCGTCGTCATTGTACATCTTCATCTGCTTGTACACTTTCATGTATTTGTCCCCGTTTTGAATATCGGTCAGAAGATCATCGATTGCGGTTGACAAATCCGATCGTTGTTCCAGCAAAACGTTTAGCTTGGCATGGCACTTTTCACGGTGCTCGGAAGATGCGTCGGCACGCGTGGCTTCTTCGTGCATGTGATGGATCTTTAGCGCCAGGATCGACAATCGGTCAAAAGCCCATGCCGGAGATTCGGAGTTTATTTTTGCGCCATCTTTAACTTTCACTTCCGCGAATTTGTTTAGAAAATAGCTGTCGATATATTCGACCATATCAGTACGCTCCTGATTTGAAGCATCGATTCGCCGCTTGAGTTTCAGCGCCTCCACCGGATCGATATTCGGATCCCGGATGATATCCTCAAAGTGCCACTGCACGGTATCAATCCAGTTCTTATGATACAGAAGATGCTCGAACTGATCTTTTGAATACGGATTGTGGATTGGTTGGTCGACATCGTCAAATTGGTGGTAATCGCGGATACTTTGCTCAAAAACCGAATACGCTAACTTCGAAAACATAAGCTATAATTTTTACTACACAAAGATACTTTTTATACTTTTATAACCTAAAACAAATATCCCCCCTTTATGCAGATTCACTATTTATCAGAAGCAAACAGCATTCTGAACCATTTCCTCGCGCAAATCCGGGACGTGAAAGTCCAGAACGACAGCATGCGGTTCAGGCGCAATATTGAGCGGATTGGTGAAGTGATGGCTTATGAACTCAGCAAAAATCTCAGGTATGAGGAAGTGGAAATAGAAACTCCGCTTGGTGTAAAGAAAACAACAAAGATTTCAGATAAACTGGTTTTGTGCTCTATCCTTCGCGCGGGGCTTCCGCTACACCTGGGTTTTCTTAATTATTTTGACGATGCCGAAAACGGTTTCGTATCGGCCTATCGCCACCACTATGACGATGACGATAAATTCGACATCAAGGTCGAGTACCAGGCCGTACCAAACATTTCCGGTAAAAATCTGCTGTTGATCGACCCTATGCTGGCCACAGGGCAATCTATGGTCGCGGTGTTTGAAACCCTGCTTTCGAAGGGCTCGCCTAAGGAGATTCATATCGCCGTAGTGATTGCCGCCCCGGAAGGTATTCAGTACCTCGAAAAAGAACTGCCTGACAATTGTCATCTGTGGATCGCGACGCTCGATCAAAAATTAAACGAGAAAAATTACATCGTTCCGGGATTAGGTGACGCTGGCGATCTGGCGTATGGCAACAAATTATAGCTGAACAAAAAAGTTGTATAAAGCGCACAAAACCACAATGCTCAGTATAAACTCTTTCTGAAACCTGGATCTGGTGATTTCAAAATGACCGGTGGCCATCATTGCAAGCGGTGCCATGGTAAAAAGGATCAGGTCGTTGCTTTTGTCATCCGACATCGCATATACGATCGCTCCTATCACAAACGCCATCATTACTTTCTTGTATGACGAGTGAAGGATCAATGGTCGCGCAGAGAACGTCAGTATAAACGACACCAAAAAAAACAATGTGATCGCCGAATACACCGCAAAAGCAATATTTTGATTGTTATCAGCAAAATAATCGAGGCTATAATTTGTATTCATCCCGGTTATAACATAATCAATACGGGACGGGTCGATCATTAAGGCGAAAAACAAAAACGTCATCAGCACCGCAAACAGCGCGACGAACGGCAGCAGCCAATTGCGATAGTCACGGGCTACATGAAACAGAATCGAAGTAAAAACGAGCGCAATAAACAGGATGCTCCAGAAGTGAAAAAGTGCCGCGACGAAAACCCATAATGATGCATCGAAAACTTTCTCCTTATGCGATTTTAGCGAGTGCAGCGACATCATACGCCGAAGCGCAAGCAGGATGAAAAAGTTTGCCAACAACACATTGATATTGTTCAGGACCGTCGGAAAGAAAAGCATGAACAAAAGGAAGAAAAGGATTGTGTACGAGTTATCCTTGCTGATCCCGTTCTTCTTAACAACGAAGTTTACAATAAATACCGATGCAAAAGCCGTTATCCCCAGGGTAAATATCTCCATCACCCGGACCGCCGAAACGGGACCCGTCAAATTCACTACATGAAATATAAGGAAGAAAGCCAGTACCAAAACTATAATTATCGCGTAATTTAAAGGGGTAGATTTTCTAAAAAGGCTTGTTAACATAAGGATATTTCATACTTTTGTAACAGTAAATATAATACTTGTATATAGATGAAAGCATTCTTCGAAGGAATACAGACCATATTTGTTGATTTTTTATTCGTACCATTTGACGCACTGCGAAGCCTGGAACTGAACAGCTGGTTTGGGGCCAATATTATCAACTGGATTTTTATGATTATTTGTACTGTGGCAACGGTTTACTGGATTAAGCAGTTGAAGTTACACAAGGACAATAATGATGAATATCAGGACACCACGGCACACTCCTTCTTTAAGTAGGTCATAAGTCGTTCCCGATATCTTTTCTATAATACATCTTATCAAAGTGCAGTTTATTGATGCTTTGGTAAGATTTTTTTATGGCTTCGCGAAAGTCCTCGCCATACGAAGTTACTGCCAACACGCGTCCGCCGTTAGTAACCACCGCATCGGAATCCCGTTTTGTCCCGGCATGGAAGACAATCGAATCCGTGATTGTATCAAGTCCGGTGATAGATTTTCCCTTTTCATAATCTTCAGGATATCCCCCCGAAACCATCATCACCGTTGCAGCACTTCTCGGATCGATTTCCAGCGTCACCTGGTCAAGGGTTTTATTGGCTGCTGCCATGAACAGTTCCACCAAATCCGACTTAAGCCTGGGAATCACAACCTCGGTTTCCGGATCGCCCATACGAACATTATATTCGATGACCATAGGCTCTCCTTTTACGTTTATCAGACCAATAAAAACGAAACCACAGTATTCGATTCCGTCTTTTGCCAATCCGTCGATCGTTGGCTTTACGATTCGTTGTTCGATCTTTTTCATCAATACCTCATCGGCAAACGGGACCGGTGAAACAGCACCCATGCCCCCGGTGTTCAAACCGGTGTCGCCCTCACCAATCCTTTTATAATCCTTGGCCATCGGCAATATCTTATAATTGATGCCATCGGTCAAAACAAAACAGCTAAGTTCGATCCCGTCGAGAAATTCCTCAATCACCACTTTACTTCCGGCAGCGCCAAATTTGTCGTTCAGCAGCATATTCCGTAATTCGTTCTGCGCTGTCTCGAGATCGTCTAAAATCAGAACACCTTTACCGGCGGCAAGTCCGTCAGCTTTCAGGACATACGGTGGCGTCAAAGTCGCTAAAAAATCGCAACCCTGCTGCACCGAATCTTTCGTAAAGGAGTCATACGCCGCAGTCGGGATATTGTGCCGTATCAGGAATTCCTTAGCAAACTCTTTACTGCCTTCCAACCGTGCACCATTCTTTGAGGGACCGATCACCGGAATGTGGCGCAGCTCTTCATCATCTTTAAAAAAATCGAAAACTCCCCTGACCAGCGGATCTTCGGGGCCAACAACTACCATTCGGACGTTATTCTCTACCGAAAAAAGTTTAATAGCGTCAAAATCAGTGGGTGAGATGTCGATATTTTCGGCTATTTCACCTGTTCCGGCATTTCCGGGAGCGACAAATAATTTGGTACAATGCGGACTCTGTAAAATTTTCCAGGCCAACGCGTGTTCGCGCCCGCCCGATCCAAGCAGTAAAATCGTCATGTTGTTGTTGTTTTAGCCACTTTACCGGCGTATGTTGCACAAAAATACTGGCTTTACGCGGAATAAAAAATAAAAAATATCCGCATACGGACCAGTGTGCGCAGTATGTGTTATTTTTGAAGCAAATAAAAACCTGTGCTCAAAATTTTCGATCTTTCCCTGCGGATAAATGGTTTCCCGATGCGCGCGGCCAACGAGGCATTGTCGGGGATATTACAGGTACCCGATGCTTCATACGCCGATTTTACCGAACAAAAAAAGAACGAGATCGTTGCTTTTCATCTGCAGCATAATCCATTTTATAAAAGTCTTCAGACGTCAGCATTTTCTTCCTGGGAAGAACTGCCCGTCATGAC
>CAZLWZ010000168.1:0-4843 GCA_964563275.1 uncultured Flavobacterium sp. | reverse complement strand
AACTGAAAATATTTAAATTGTTCGCCGTTTGGCGATCCCACTTCACCGGGAACCGAAATGAAAGTGACACCCGAAAGCGCGGTACCTATCATTCCGAAAGCGACCAGATACCATTTCGAATTTTTATTGGCCTTGAAAAATGCGTCGTTACTGCTGTCTTTCCTGCTGACAATGCGTGAAATAGTAAACAACATTCCGAAATAAACAGCGATTAGAGAGAGAATTGCGATGGGAGTCATTGGAATTATTTAGCGGCGGCAAAATACAAAAAATAGTGTATCGTAGCGGCCGGCTAGTGTTGGCTTTTATACTATAGTCTTGTAAAAAAACGTATTTTTGCCGCTATGGAATTTTCCTCAAAATTACTTGAACGGGCCGTCGCGGAAATGTCGCAGTTGCCCGGGATCGGGAAACGTACGGCGCTTCGCCTGGTGCTGCATTTGCTGAAGCAACCTGCTGAGCAAACGGGATTTCTGGCACAGTCGCTTTTGTCGATGCGCGCCGATATCAGGTTTTGTAACAGTTGTAATAATATATCGGATACCGACGTGTGTGAAATTTGCAGTAATCCGAAACGGGATCACTCGACAGTTTGTGTTGTTGAAGATATCCGCGATGTCATGGCAATTGAAAATACGGCACAATTCCGTGGGATTTACCATGTCCTTGGAGGAAAAATATCTCCGATTGACGGTGTCGGGCCGGGACAATTGAACATCGTGCCACTGGTAAACAAAATTAGAAGCGGCGAAGTACGCGAGGTGATATTCGCGTTAAGTTCGACGATGGAAGGCGACACGACAAATTTCTACATCTACAAGCAGATCCGAGAATGCAATGTAATACTATCGACGATCGCGCGCGGAATAGCGGTCGGCGATGAACTCGAATATGCCGATGAAGTGACCCTTGGGCGGAGCATCCTGCAACGCGTCCCGTTCGAGAATTCGTTAAAAAATACGTAGGTGGTATATTAAGCCTTTTCTTTTTTCGATTTCTGAAATGAAAAACTATCTTTGTTTGCAATTTTTTAATATAATGACGAGACTGTTCTATTTGCTGGTATTCACCTGTTTACTGTTTTCATCTTGCGTCCCCACGAAGGACCTTATTTATCTTCAGGAGAAGAATCAACCGGGAACAGAGCAGGCAGTTAATGCAGTCGCTTCTAAACCGTACCGGTTGCAGACGAATGATATCTTGAACATCACCATTAAAGCAATTGACCAGCGGCTGGTGGAAATGTTCAGGGCTTCGGAAAACGAACAGGTTTTAAATACCGAACAGGCACTTTATTCACAGGGCTATAGTGTTGATGACCATGGCAACATCAGGATTCCGGTGTTGGGCGAAGTAAACGTGCTAGGTTATACCCTCGAGGAGACGCGGGCGAAAATCGAGGAGCAGCTGCTGCGGGACTATTTTAAGCGGGAAGCTGATATTTTTGTTAATGTTAAACTCGCCGGCTTCCGGTACACTATAAACGGAGAAGTAAACACTCCAGGTACAAAATTGCTGTTTCAGGACAAGGTCAGCATTATGGAGGCGATAGCAAATGCAGGCGATATTACCCTTACTGGCGACAGAAAATCGGTTGTGGTAATGCGGCAGTTTCCAAGCGGCACGGAAATGCACACAATCGACTTAACCGACTCCAAATCTATGCAGTCACCTTTTTATCAGTTACAACCCAACGATTACATATATGTGAAGCCACTTCCGCAAAAATCATGGGGAACAGGTACTACGGGTGTGCAGTCGCTCACGACTATAATTTCGGTTTTGACACTGGTGACAACCACGCTGCTAATTATAACACGATAACTTATCAGGATGCTCGACACAAAAGACTTCTCTTTTTTTGAAAATCAGAACAACTTTGATTTTAAAGGGTTTCTGATAAAGACGTTAAGCTACTGGAAATGGTTTGTAATTTGTCTTATCATCACTTTCTTTATAGCTTATCAGGTAAATATTCGTAAGGAGAAAATTTACGAAATGGAGACAACCATTGTGGTAAAGGAAGAAAATAGCCCATTGTTTACTTCCACGACCAGTCTGGTCTTCAACTGGGGCGGAATATCAGACCAGGTCCAAAATATTTCCACCACATTCCGTTCCAGGGCTCATAATGAGCGCGTGGTAGATTCCCTGCAGTTTTATATTGATTATTTGCGTGAGGGTGAATATTATATGCATGATGCCTATGGAGAAGTGCCTTTCGTGCTTGAAATCGACAAAGACCGCGGGCAGTTGATGAATACTCTGATAAAAATCCGCTTTGTATCAGCCGATACATATGAAATCGAAATTCCGTTTGAAGAAGAACCGGTCACATTATACCATTACGACAACTATTTTACGAGCAAGACGTCAGTCGAGCCCGGACTTTTCAAAAAACGGTACAAGATAGGGGAGAAGGTTCGATTGCCTTTTTTAAACTTTACACTCGACCTGACACTCAATCCGGGATTTTACACCGACAAGGAATTCCTGATACGCTTTAACGATTTTGACAATACCGTTAAAAAATACCGCTCTGTCAAAGCCGATATCGATGCAAAAGCGGGTTCGATCATGATTCTTTCGCAAACCGGGCCCAATAAAGCGCGGCTTGTTGATTACCTTAATACTACTGTCGAAACGCTTATAAAGGCGCAGTTGGACAGGAAAAATGAATTTGCAAGTAATACCATTGAATTTATTGACAAGCAGTTACGCGATATGGATGCCGAGAGACAGGCGTCTGAGCAGGAAATTCAGTCTTTTTCGCGGAATAAGAACATGTTTGAAATCGAAAGCGGAGGCGGAAAGTTTGCAGAACAACTCACACAGTACGACGCTACTCGGGATCAGATAAACCGCAGGATCAATTACCTGAATTCACTTTCGACCTACCTGAAAAGCAGCGTCGATTTCTCGAAATTGCCGGCACCTACGGTGGCAGGGATTGAAGACCCTAACATCGTTAGCGGTGTCAGCAACTTAATTGCGCTGTCAACTCGTCGGGCAGACATGGCTTATACGGTGAAGAACGACAAAATGTTCAGGGACATCGACAGCGAAATCGAATCGGTAAAAAAGGTGCTCATTAACAACATCAGTGCTGCTAAATCTGCGACCGACGACGAGTTGCGGACGATCAACAGCAAAATAGCATCTATTGAAACCGAGGTTGATAGGCTGCCTACGGAACAGCGGGAGTTTCTCAAGATCAAAAGGAAGTACGATCTGTACACCATGATCATTGAGACCTTTATGGATAAGCGCAATCAGGCCGAAATTGTAAAGGCGGCAAATCTTTCCGATGTGCATTTCATTGACAGGGCAAAAGATACAGGCGGCCATTTAATCGGTCCTAACACGACCACGAATTATGTGATGGCAGGTTTTCTGGGTATTCTGATCCCACTTCTGGTGGTATTCGGAATATTCTTTATGGAGAACGCCATCCTGAATACCGAGGATATTACGAAACTTACCAAAATCCCTCTTATAGGGGTGATCGGCGTAAAACACAACGACACGAATTTGTCGGTAATTGAAAAACCTAAATCGGCCTTGGCCGAGTCGTTCCGAGCCATACGGTCGTCGCTGCAGTTTTTGTATAAAAAGCAGGATTTATCCGGTACCAAAACCCTGATGTTAACTTCGTCGATCAGTGGTGAAGGAAAGACTTTCTGCTCAATTAATATTGCTACCGTTTTTGCGCTCAGTGAAAAACGTACCGTCATTGTAGGAGTCGATTTGCGAAAGCCGAAAATATTTGATGATTTCAAGATCCGAAATGACATTGGCGTCGTAAATTACCTTATTGGTCAGAAAACGATTGAGGAGGTCATACAGACGACGCACATACCATATCTCGACGTAATCACTTCTGGTCCGATTCCGCCGAACCCTTCGGAACTCATCATCGGGGAGAGCATGACCGACTTTATCAATGAACTGAAGTCGCGATATGACTATATTATTCTGGATACGCCGCCGGTGGGCCTTGTTGCCGATGCTGTGGAACTTGCTCAGTATGCCGACGTGACATTGTACATCATGCGTCAGAACTATACTAAAAAGGATATGGTAACCTTGCTGAACAACCGTCACAAGCGCGGCGAACTTAATAATGTAAGCATCGTCTTGAACGGATATGAAAATAAAGCGAAGTACGGCTACGCGTACGGTTACGGCTATGGTTATAGTTACGCGCACTATTCGGATGGCTATCATGAAGATGAGAAGCCGAAAGGGTTTTTGACGCAGTTGTTCAGTGGTCTGGGTTCGCGAAGTAGTAACTCAAAATAAAGATGGAAATCGATAAAAATATAAGTATTTTAATAACCGGTGGTGCTGGTTTCATAGGCTCCAACTTGTGCGAACATTTCCTCGCGAAAGGCTACCGGGTGGTGTGTCTCGATAATTTCGCGACCGGGCACAGGCATAATATCAGCCAGCATCTGGACAATCCGAAATTTTCATTGATTGAGGGAGACATTCGTGATCTGGAGACATGCCGCAAATCGGTTCAGGGAGTTGATTACGTACTTCATCAGGCGGCGCTGGGTTCGGTGCCCCGTTCCATAAACGACCCGATCACAAGTAACGAGGTCAATGTTTCGGGATTTTTGAACATGCTTGTGGCGGCGCGCGATGCCGAAGTGAAACGCTTTGTATATGCGGCTAGTTCGTCGACTTATGGGGATTCGGAGGCATTGCCAAAAGTCGAGGAAAATATAGGGAAGCCACTATCGCCATACGCGATCACTAAATATGTAAATGAACTATATGCCGAGATTTTCAGCAATACATACGGCCTGGAAACCATTGGTTTGAGGTATTTCAACGT